>NZ_JAMYLU010000006.1:0-267907 GCF_040318135.1 Mesorhizobium sp. M1295 | reverse complement strand
AAAAAACCAATTATGGTTTTGGGGCTCGCCCGTCACCCGGCGGCGCGGCGCATTGCCGGCGCGCGGGCACCCCTTTTTTTGTCCCCCTGCCCCATTTTATTTTGGGGGGGCGCGTCTGTGGGGCGCCACGCTTTTCCAAAGGGTCAAAATTCCACGTGAATTTTGTTTCGGGCCGTGCCAGATTGGCCCGAAGCGGGAGGAAGACACTCCTGCCTGACGCCGAATGCCTGCCGGAGAACCGGGCCGGCATGCGGTGCATAATGGACAAATAACCGACAGGGGTGTGGATCACATGAAACGTATCGTACTCGGCCTCATGGCCGCAGCTGCAATGGTTCTTCCGGCCTTCGCCGCGGACATTCAACCCGCGCTTCTCTATGATCTCGGCGGCAAGTTCGACAAGTCGTTCAACGAGGCGTCCTTCCACGGCGCCGAAAAGTTCAAGACCGAGACCGGCATCCCCTATGTGGAATTCGAGGTCAGCAACGCCACCCAGCGCGAGCAGGCGCTGCGCCGTTTCGCCGAGGACGGCCGCAATCCGATCGTCATGGCGGGCTTCTCCTGGTCGGATGCGCTTGACAAGATTGCCACGGAATTCCCCGAGACCAAATTCGCCATCATCGACATGGTCGTCGACAAGCCCAATGTCCGCTCCCTCGTCTACAAAGAGCAGGAAGGCTCCTATCTCGTCGGCGTGATGGCGGCGATGGCTTCGAAGTCGAAGAAGGTCGGCTTTATCGGCGGCATGGATATTCCGCTGATCCGCAGATTCGGCTGCGGCTTTGTCGGCGGCGCCAAAGCGGCCGGCGCCACCGACGTCATCCAGAACATGACCGGCGATACGCCCGCAGCCTGGAACGATCCCGCCAAGGGCGGCGAGATCGCCAAGACGCAGATCGACCAGGGCGCCGACGTGATCTATGCTGCGGCTGGCGGCACCGGTGTCGGTGTGCTGCAGGCGGCGGCCGACGCGGGCAAGCTCGGCATCGGTGTCGATTCCAACCAGAACGGCTTGCAGCCCGGCAAGGTGCTGACCTCCATGGTCAAGCGTGTCGACGTTGCCGTCTACAACACCTTCATGGATGCCAAGGACGGCAAGTTCACGGCCGGCATCAACGATCTCGGCCTCAAGGAAGGCGGCGTCGACTACGCCATGGACGACAACAACAAGGCGCTTGTCGACGATGCGATGAAGGCAGCGGTCGAAAAGGCCAAGGCCGACATCATCGCCGGCACCATCAAGGTGCACGACTACATGTCGGACAATGCCTGCCCGTATTGATCGACAGACATTGCTGAGCTGACGAGCCGCCGGGTGAAAGCCCGGCGGTTTTGCATTGTCAGGCCGCTCACCAGTGCGGCGGCTTAGTCACCGGCACGTCGGGTGCGGCCTGTTCCTCCAGCGCCAGGAAGCGCTCGGCCAGCGCGTCGAGCTTGCGCTGCATGCGCTCGATCACCTTCCACTGCTCGGCGATCTGGCCGGACAGTTCCTCGATGGTCTTCTCCTGCTCGGCGGCGCGGATTTCCAGCGTCGTCAGCCGGTCGTCGGGCATGGTCATTTGAAATCCTCGATCAGGCGATTGTGCAGGGTGCGGCCACGTTGGAAATTGACAAGCATGACGGGATTTGTCGAGAGTGAACCGTGCTCCGGCCAATTGGCACAGACCCAATTGGCACAGACTGGGCGTCATGCTAGGCGTTTGACCAAGCGGTAAAAAAATAACAGTGGGAACAGGCTGCATGGCGCAAGCCGCAATCGAGCTGATCGGCATCGACAAGAGCTTTGGCGCCGTGCGCGCCAACCGCGACATCAATCTGGAAATTACGCGCGGCACCATCCATGGCATCGTCGGCGAAAACGGCGCCGGCAAGTCGACGCTGATGTCGATCCTTTACGGCTTCTACCAGGCCGACAGCGGCGAAATCCGTGTCGGCGGCCAGCCGGCATCGATCAAGACACCGAACGATGCGATCGCGCTCGGCATCGGCATGGTGCATCAGCACTTCATGCTGGTCGACAATTTCTCGGTGCTGGAAAATGTCATTCTCGGCGCCGAAAGCGATGCGCTGCTGAAGAAAAGCATCGCCAAGGCGCGTTCCGAGCTGGAGCGGCTCGAGCGCGAATACGGGCTCGAAGTCGATCCGGACGCGATCATCGAGGAGTTGCCGGTCGGCCTGCAGCAGCGCGTCGAAATCCTCAAGGCGCTCTATCGCGGCGCCGAGATCCTGATCCTCGACGAGCCGACCGGCGTGCTGACGCCGGCCGAAGCCGACCATCTGTTCCGCATCCTCAGGCAGTTGAAGGAGCAGGGCAAGACGATCGTGCTGATCACCCACAAGCTGCGCGAGATCATGGCGATCACCGACACGGTCTCGGTGATGCGCCAGGGCACCATGGTGGCGACACGCGAAACCAGGAAGACCACGGTCGAGGAGCTGGCCGAGCTGATGGTCGGCCGGCGCGTGCTGCTGCGCGTCGAGAAAGGCGAGGCGAAGGCCGGCGGCGTCAAGCTCGCGGTCAAGAACCTGACGGTCAAGGATTCCCGCGGCGTCACCATGGTCGACGACGTCTCCTTCGATATCCATGCCGGCGAGATCGTCGGCATTGCCGGCGTCGCCGGCAACGGACAATCCGAACTGCTCGAGGCGATTTCCGGCATCAGGCGCGCCGTTTCGGGTTCGGTCACGTTGGACGGCAAGCCGATCGACCTCACCGGCGCCGCCGATCCCGGTGAACTGCGCGAGCGCGGCCTTGCCCATGTGCCGGAGGACCGCCATCATGTCGGCCTGGTGCTGGCCTTCGAGGAGAACGAGAATTCGATTCTCGGCTACCAGGACGACGAGCGCTATCTGAAGGGGCCGTTTCTCGACATCGATGCCATCCGTAACGATGCCAGGGACAAGATCGTCAAATACGACATCCGACCGGCGGACTGCCGCCTCAAGACCGCCAATTTCTCCGGCGGCAACCAGCAGAAGATCGTGCTGGCGCGGGAAATGGAGCAGGATCCCGGCGTGCTGATCGTCGGCCAGCCGACGCGCGGCGTCGATGTCGGCGCCATCGAATTCATCCACAAGCGCCTAATCGCGATGCGCGACCAGGGCAAGGCGGTGCTGGTGGTTTCGGTCGAGCTCGACGAGATCCGCTCGCTTTCCGACCGCATTCTGGTGATGTTTGCCGGCCGCATCGTCGGCGAGCGCGGCCCCGACGCGACCGAGGGCGAACTCGGCCTGCTGATGGCCGGCGTCGAGCACCGGGAGGCCGCGGAATGAGCACTCCCTATGCCAAGCTGCCGGCCTGGGCCGATTATGTGCTGATCCCGCTGATCAATCTGTTCGTCGCCTTCGTCGTTGCCGGTTTCGTCGTCATATTGGTCGGCGAGAACCCGCTGCGTGCTGCGGTCATCCTGGTCGAGGGTGCCTTCGGTCGCGGCCAAGGCATCGCGTTCACGCTTTTCTATGCCACCACCTTCATCTTCAGCGGGCTGTCGGTGGCGGTTGCGGCGCATTGCGGCCTGTTCAACATCGGTGGCGAGGGCCAAGGCTATATCGCCGGTCTCGGCATCGGCATCGTTTGCCTGGCCTTCGACAGCGTGCTGCCTTGGTGGCTGACCTTCCCGATCGCCATTATCGCCGCCGCGGCGATGGGCGCGCTGTGGGCGCTGATCCCGGCCTATCTGCAGGCCAAGCGCGGCTCGCACATCGTCATCACCACCATCATGTTCAATTTCATCGCCGCCAGCGTCATGGTCTATGCGCTGGTGGGCATGCTGAAGCCGCCCGGCTCGATGGCGCCGCAGACGCGCACCTTCCTCGAAGGCGCACAATTGCCGAAGCTCAACTGGATCATCGAATTGTTCGGCGCCAAAATCCGTTCGGCGCCGTTCAACGTCAGCTCGCTGCTGGCGCTGGCCATGGCCTTTCTGGTGTGGGTCCTGATCTGGCGCACCAAGCTCGGCTACGAGATGCGTACCTACGGCCACAGCCCGAAAGCGGCGCGCTATGCCGGGATTTCGGAAATCCGCATCATCATCATTGCGATGATGATCTCGGGCGCGCTGGCCGGCATGATGGCGCTCAACCCGACGATGGGCGACCAGCACAATGTCGCGCTCGAATTCGTTTCGGGCGCCGGTTTCGTCGGCATCGCGGTGGCGCTGATGGGGCGACTGCACCCGGTCGGCATCGTGCTTGCCGCAATCCTGTTCGGCATGCTCTACCAGGGCGGCGCCGAGCTCGCCTTCGAGATGCCGGCGATCAGCCGCGACATGATCGTCATCATCCAGGGCCTGGTCATCCTGTTCGCCGGCGCGCTCGAGCATATGTTCCGGCCCTATGTCCAGGCGCTGTTCGCCTCGCTCAGCCCGAGATCGGTCGGCATGGAAGCGGTCAAGGGGAAGGGCGCCTGAGATGGATTTCTTCAACGCCATCGTACAGGTCCTGGACTCGACCATCCGTCTGTCGGTCCCCTTGCTGCTCGCCTGCCTCGCCGGCCTCTATTCAGAGCGGGCCGGCGTCTTCGACATCGGGCTCGAAGGCAAGATGCTGGTTGGCGCCTTCGCCGGTGCCGCCGCCGCCTCGGTCTTCCACTCGGCTTATGTCGGCCTCGGCATGGCCATACTCATCTCGGTCGCCTTCGCGCTGATCCATGGCTTTGCCTCGATCACCCATCGTGGCAACCAGATCGTTTCCGGCGTCGCGATCAATTTCATCGCCGCCGGATCGACGATCATGCTCGGCCAGGCCTGGTTCCAGCAAGGCGGGCGCACGCCGGCGCTGGCCGCCGGCGAGCGCTTCGAGACAATCATCTGGCCGGGCGCGGATGCGCTCAGGAGCGTGCCGATCCTCGGGCCGATCTATTCGGAACTCATCTCCGGCCACTCAGTGCTGGTCTATCTCGCCTTCCTGGCCGTGCCGTTCACCTGGTGGGTGCTGTTCCGCACCCGCTTCGGCTTGCGCCTGCGCGCCGTCGGCGAGAACCCGGCCGCGGTCGATACCGCCGGCATATCGGTCGCCTGGCTGCGCTATCGGGCGCTGATCTGCACCGGCGTGCTCACCGGCATTGCAGGTGCCTATCTGTCGATGGTGCAGAATGGCGGCTTCGTGAAGGACATGACCGCCGGCAAGGGCTACATCGCGCTGGCCGCGCTGATCTTCGCCAAATGGAAACCGGTCAACGCCATGTTCGCCTGCCTGCTGTTCGGCTTCCTCGACGCGGCGTCGATCCGCCTGCAAGGCACGCCGCTGCCGCTGATCGGCAAGGTGCCGGTGCAATTCATGCAGGCGCTGCCCTATGTGCTGACCGTCATCCTGCTTGCAGGCTTCATCGGCAAGGCAATCCCGCCGCGTGCCGGCGGCGTGCCTTATGTCAAGGAACGCTGATCTATCATGGCTCATGATCTGTTCGAAGCGGCGAAAGCCGCCATGGCCAACGCCTATGCGCCCTATTCGAAATTTCCGGTCGGCGCGGCGCTGCGCACCGAGGACGGCCGTGTCTTCACCGGCGCCAATGTCGAGATCGCGTCCTATCCGGAGGGCTGGTGCGCCGAAACCACCGCGCTCGGCCACTACATCATGGGTGGCGGCGGCAAGATCACGGAAATCGCCGTGATCGCCGAACGCGTGGCAAAATGCTCGCCCTGCGGTGGCTGCCGGCAGCGGCTGGCCGAATTCTGCCGGCCGGAAACGAAGTTCTATCTCTGCGATGATAGCGGCGTGGTCGAGACCGTGACCATGGGCGAGTTGCTGCCATACGGCTTCCAGGGCGATGTGTTGAAATGAAGGAAGCACTCGATCACCTCGTCGAAAGGCTGGACGGGCTGGCGCCGACCACTGCGCTGGTGCTGGGATCGGGGCTTGGCGGGCTTGTCGACAAGGTCGAGGATGCGGTGCGCATTTCCTATGCCGACTTGCAGGGCTTCCCCAGAAGCGGCGTCAGCGGCCATGCCGGCGAGGTGGTGGCGGGGCTCTTTGCCGGCACGCCGGTGCTGATGCTGTCCGGTCGCGCACACTATTACGAGCACGGCAACGCGGCGGCGATGCGGCCTGCACTCGAGGTGCTCGCCGGCCTCGGCATCTCCAGGCTGATCCTCACCAACGCCGCCGGTTCGGTCGATCCCGGGATGGGCCCGGGCTCGGTGATGCTGATCACCGACCACATCAATTTCTCAGGCTCCAACCCGCTGATCGGCGAGCCGAGCGACCGCCGCTTCGTCGGCCTGACCGAAGCATACGACGCCGGTCTCCGCTCCGCCATCGAGCAAGCCGCGAAGGCCACCGGTACCAGGCTGCACAAGGGCGTCTACATGTGGTTCTCCGGCCCATGCTTCGAGACGCCGGCCGAGATCCGCATGGCTCGCATCATGGGCGCCAACGCGGTCGGCATGTCGACGGTGCCGGAGGTCATTCTCGCCCGCTTCCTCGGGCTGCGCGTCGCAGCCTGTTCGGTCGTCACCAACCTTGCCGCCGGCATGACCGGAGCCGAGCTGTCGCACCAGGAGACCAAGGACATGGCGCCGGTCGGCGGCGCGCGGCTGGCGACCATTCTGCAGCGTGTTTTTCAGGACGGGCTTCCGGAGCACAGGGTAGACGCCTGATGCTTCCCCAGGAAATCATCCGCCGCAAGCGCGACGGTCAAAAACTCTCGGCTGAGGAGATATCGGCTTTCATCGAGGGCCTGACCGCCCGCACCGTTACCGACGCGCAGGTCGGCGCCTTCGCCATGGCGGTGTTCTTCAACGGCATGAGCCGCGACGAGGTGGTGGCGCTGACTATGGCGATGCGCGATTCCGGCGATGTGCTCGACTGGTCGGATCTGCCCGGCCCGGTCACCGACAAGCATTCGACGGGCGGCGTCGGCGACAATGTCTCCTTGATGCTGGCACCGATCGTCGCTGCCTGCGGCGCCTATGTGCCGATGATTTCCGGCAGGGGCCTCGGCCATACCGGCGGCACGCTGGACAAGATGGATGCCATCCCCGGCTACATCAGCCAGCCGGATGTTGCACGCTTCCGCAAGACCGTGCTCGAAACCGGCTGCGCCATCATCGGCCAGACCGCCGACCTCGCACCCGCCGACGCCAGGCTCTACGCCATCCGCGATGTGACGGGAACGGTGGAATCGGTGCCGCTGATCACCGCTTCGATCCTGTCGAAGAAGCTGGCGGCCGGCATCAATTCGCTGGTGCTCGACGTCAAGGTCGGCAACGGCGCTTTCATGGAGAAATCGCGCGATGCAACGGTGCTGGCCAACAGCCTGGTCGACGTCGCCAATGGCGCCGGCCTTAGGGCCTCGGCGCTGGTCACCGGCATGAACGAGCCGCTGGCGTCCGCTGCCGGCAATGCGGTCGAGGTGCGCAACGCCGTCGACTTCCTCACCGGCCGCTTCCGCGACCGGCGGCTGGAGGAAGTGACGCTGGCGCTGGCCGCCGAGATGCTGCAATCGGCAGGCCTGGTGCCGTCCAACCAGGACGGCCTGCGTCGCGCCGCCGAGACGCTGGCCGGCGGTCGCGCCGCTGCCATCTTCGCGCGCATGGTGGCGGCACTTGGCGGTCCCGCCGATTTCATCGAGAATCCGGAAAAATATCTGCCGAAAGCGGCAACGGAATTCGCCGTCAAGGCGAGCGCGAACGGCTTTGTCACCGGCATAGCAACCCGCGAGATCGGGCTTGCCGTGGTCGGGCTTGGCGGCGGGCGGACGCGGCCGGACGACAGGATCGATCACGCCGTCGGCGTCACCAGGCTGCTGCCGGTCGGCGCTGAAGTGCGGACCGGCGAGGCGCTGGCGCTGGTCCATGCCCGCAATGCCGGGGATGCCGAGGCGGCCGCGGCCGCCGTGCTTTCGGCCTATACGATCGGGACTTCCAAACCGGCCGCGGAGAAAACCGTCATCCGGCGGATCCTGCCGCGCTGATAGTCACTGAACCAGCAGCAGCGTGCCGTCTTCGACCTGATATTTTTCGAGCCGCTGCAGAAAGCTCATGCCGATCAGGTTGGTGTGCAGCGCCCTGTCGTCGAGTACGACGGCCTCGACGCCCTCGACGGTGATCCGGCCGATCTGCAGGCGGTCGATCGTCACCACGGCGGCCTTGATCGCACCGTTGGCGGTGTTGACCTGATGGCTGAAGTCGGTCGAATTGAGCGAGATGCCGATCCTGCGCGCGGTCGAGCTGTTGATGGCGACGAGCGTCGCACCGGTATCGATCATGCCTTCGATCTGGCGGCCGTTCAACTTGAAGACCGACATGAAATGCCCGCGCGCGTCCGCGGTGACGACGACCTTGCGGCCGAGCGGCTGCGGCGTCGCCGGCCTGTCCGGGACGGCGGCGAGGTTCAGGTCGGTTTGGGTGTCGGCCGGCTTGGCTCCGATGGCGGATTTCAACAGCCGCTCGATCGTCTGTGGATTCGACTGATAGACGATCGGCAGCGATGCCGACGTTCCGGCAAACACGCCAAGGATGAGAAGCTTGCGCAGCATGGACCGGCCTTTGTGGTTGCCGATCCTTAGTCCGACAAGGTGTTTGCCGCTTTAACGAATGCGGAAACCAGCCGTTTGCGTAAACAATCGGTAAACGGACCTATTTGGTGCCGTACATACGGTCGCCGGCATCGCCGAGGCCGGGCATGATGTAGCCCTTCTCGTTGAGTTGGCGGTCGATGGAAGCGGTGAAGACCGGAACATCGGGATGCGCCTGGGTAAAACGCTCGAGGCCCTCTGGTGCCGCCAACAGGCAGAGGAAGCGGATGTTGGTGGCGCCGCGGCCTTTCAGCTTGTCGATCGCCGCGATCGCCGAATTGGCGGTCGCCAGCATCGGATCGACGACGATCACCAGCCGGTCGGCGAGGTCGCCCGGCGCCTTGAAGAAATATTCGACCGCTTCCAGCGTCTCATGGTCGCGGTAGAGGCCGATATGGGCGACACGCGCCGCCGGCACCAGATCGAGCAGGCCTTCGAGCAAGCCGTTGCCGGCGCGCAGCACAGAGGCGAAGACGAGTTTCTTGCCCTCCAGCGTCGGCGCCTCCATCGTCTCGATCGGCGTCTCGATCGTCGTCGTGGTCAGTTCGAGGTTGCGGGTGACCTCATAGCCGAGCAGTAGCGAGATCTCGCGCAGCAGCCGCCGGAACCCGGCCGTCGAGGTTTCCTTCTTGCGCATGATGGTCAGCTTGTGCTGGACAAGCGGATGGTCGACGACGGTGACGCCCTTCATGGTGTTCTCCGAACTGCGCAGGTGAATAGTGAATGGTGTATGGTGAATAGTGAATAGTGAACTGGTTTGCGAGTCCTTGGTTGCGCGGAAAAACTCGCGGTTGACGGACCGAAGCGCCAGGCTCGCAATTCACCATTCACCTGCCCTTGGCGCCGAGCCTGCCCAGCAGCGCCGCCCTGGTCTTCCTGTCGACGAAAGCTGCCTCGATGGCCGTCCTGGTGACGGCGGTGAGCGCCTTGTCATCCATCGCAAAATGTTCGGCGGCGATGTCGTATTCGCGCTTCAGCGAGGTCCAGAAATAGGGTGGGTCGTCGGAGTTGAGCGTCACCTTGCAGCCCGCCGCCCTCAAAGCAGGAAAGGGATGGTTGGCGAAGCTGTCGAAGATTTTCAGGGCGATGTTGGAGCCGGGGCAGCATTCGAGCACGACGCCTTCGTCGGCGATGCGCCGCACGAGATCGGGGTTCTCGATGGCGCGCACGCCGTGGCCGATGCGAGAGGGGCGGATATGGTCGAGTGCCGCCTCGACGCTCTCCCAGCCCATCAATTCGCCTGCGTGCACGGTGATGCCGAGGCCGGCCTCGCGGGCGATCTCGAAGGCCCTGACATAATCTTCCAAATCGCCAATCCGCTCGTCGCCGGCGACGCCGAAGCCGGTGACCAGCGGATGCCCGCTGCGGGCGGCGAAACGCGCCGCCCGCTCGATCGATTCGACACCGAAATTGCGCACGCCGGTGACGATCATGCGGCCTTCGATGCCGGTCTTCGCCTTGGCGCGGGCCATGCCTTCGCCGAGCGCATCGGTATAGGCCTTCGGCGACAGCCCGGCCTTGCCGGCATGGTCGGGCGAGGTGAAAACCTCGGAATAGATGGCGCCGTCGCGGGCGAGGCTGGTCAGGTAGTGATCGGCCAGCCGCGCATAGTCTTCTTCGGTGCGGAACAGGTCGGAGGAGAAGTCGTAGGCGGCGAGGAAAGAGGTGAAATCGTGCCAGACGAAGGAGCCGTTCTGGATATAGGGCGAGGCATCCCTGCCGTATTTCTCGGCCTGGCGGAGGACGAGTTCAGGCGCCGCTGCCCCTTCGATGTGGCAGTGCAGTTCTGCTTTCAAAGGCATTCAATTATCCCGTCAGGCCTTTTTCTTATGACGCAGGTTCTGGTCGGAAAACCGTGCGACGCTTTTCCGGAACCTGCTTCGAAGCGCGGCCGAACACCGCGCCTTAAACAATAGCGTCCGCACCATCGATCGGCTATGGTCCCGCCGATTTTATGGCGGATCAAAACGATGTCGGTTGAAAGAACCACGGCTGCGGGCGGCATGGAAACCTCCTATGGTTTCAAGCGGGTAGGGCCAGGCGACAAGCAGCCCCTGGTCAATGATGTTTTCCACAAGGTGGCGAACCGGTACGACCTGATGAACGACCTGATGTCGGCCGGGTTGCATCGGTTGTGGAAGGACGCCATGGTCGCCTGGCTCAATCCACCGAAGCGGCCGGGCTGGCGCGTTCTCGACGTTGCCGGCGGCACCGGCGACGTCGCCTTCCGCATCGTCGAGGCGAGCGCCAGGCACGCCCATGCAACGGTTCTCGACATCAACGGCTCGATGCTCGCCGTCGGCCGCGACCGAGCCGAGAAAAAGGGCCTGTCGGCAAATACCGATTTCGTCGAGGCCAATGCCGAGGAACTGCCTTTTGCCGACGCTACTTTCGATGCCTACACCATTGCTTTCGGCATCCGCAACGTGCCGCGCATCGATGTGGCGCTTGCCGAAGCCTATCGCGCGCTGAAGCCTGGCGGGCGCTTTCTCTGCCTTGAATTTTCCGAGGTCGAGATGCCGCTGCTCGACAAGGTCTATGAGGCATGGTCGTTCAACGCCATCCCGCGGATCGGCAAGGCGGTGACCGGCGACGGCGAGCCCTACTCCTATCTGGTCGAATCGATCCGCAAATTTCCCAATCAGCAGAATTTCGCGGCGATGATCTCGCGCGCGGGCTTCGAGCGCGCCTCATTCCGCAACTATTCCGGCGGCATCGCCGCGCTTCATTCGGGCTGGAAGCTTTGAGGCTGGCCCGCATTTTCATAGCCCGACGTGCCTTTCGCCAGTTCAGGAAACCGGCAAGGCAAAGCCAGCCATGAGCAGCATAGGCGCTGGTTTCAGGCTCGTGCGGGCCGGCTGGGTGCTGGTCCGCGAGGGTGTCATCGCGGCGTTGCCCGGCGACGAACTCTTCGGCCTGCCGAAATTCGGCTGGCGCATGGCCCGGCTGTTCACCCGTCGCCGCGCGCTTGCCTACGAGCGCGGCGACCGGCTGGCCAAGGCGGTCGTGCGGCTCGGCCCATCCTACGTCAAGCTCGGCCAGTTCCTGGCGACGCGGCCGGACGTCGTCGGCAACGACATAGCGCTCGATCTCGCCATGCTGCAGGACAAGATGCAGACATTTCCGAAGGCCGAAGCCATAGCGGCAATAGAGGCCTCGCTCGGACGCAAGGTCGGCGAGCTCTATGCCAGTTTTGGCGAGGCCGTCGCCGCCGCCTCGATCGCCCAGGTCCATACCGCCGAAACCCTGCAGGACGGCGTCGTTACCCGGGTGGCGGTGAAGGTCATCCGGCCGGGCGTGCGCCGCCGCTTCTTTCGCGATCTCGAGAGCTATTTCCTCGCCGCCCGGCTGCAGGAAAAATATATCCCGTCGTCGCGCCGGCTGCGGCCGGTCGAGGTGACGGAGACGCTGGCCCAGACCACCAAGATCGAAATGGATTTGAGGCTGGAGGCGGCGGCTTTTTCGGAGCTCGCCGAAAACACCAAGGACGATCCCGGCTTTCGCGTGCCGTCGGTCGACTGGGAGCGCACCGGCCGCGATGTGCTGACCATGGAGTGGGTCGACGGCATCAAGATGAACGATATTGTCGGCCTGACCGCCGCCGGCCACGACCTGAAGGCGATCGCCGCCAATCTGGTCCAGTCGTTCCTGCGCCATACGCTGCGTGACGGTTTTTTCCACGCCGACATGCATCCGGGCAACCTGTTCGTCGAGGCCGACGGCACCATCGTCGCCGTCGACCTCGGCATTGCCGGCCGGCTCGGCAGGAAGGAGCGCCGGTTCCTCGCCGAAATCCTCTACGGCTTCATCACGCGCGATTATCAGCGCGTCGCCGAGGTCCATTTCGAGGCCGGCTACGTGCCGCGCCAGCACAATGTCGCAGCTTTCGCCCAAGCGATCCGGGCGATCGGCGAACCGATCCACGGCCAGCCGGCCGAGACCATCTCGATGGCCAAGCTGCTGACGCTGCTGTTCGAGGTGACCGAGCTCTTCGACATGGCGACGCGATCCGAGCTGGTGCTGCTGCAGAAGACCATGGTCGTTGTCGAGGGCGTCGCCCGCACCCTCGACCCGGCCTTCAACATGTGGAAGACGTCGGAACCTGTGGTCAGCGGCTGGATTGCCCGCAATCTCGGCCCGCGCGCTTTGCTGGCCGATGCGCGCGACGGCGCCAACGCGCTGCTGGCGCTGGCCCGCCAGGCGCCGGACCTCGCCGCCCGCACCGAGCGGCTGTCGCGCGAGATCGACCTGATGGCCGAACACGGCCTGCGCTTCGACGAAAGGACCGCGCACGCGATCGGCAAGGCCGAGGCGCGCTACACCCGCTCCGGCCGGCTGGCGCTGTGGGTAATCGCATTGACGCTGGTGTACATCGCCTGGAAGCTGCTTTAGCGGCTTGTTCCCGATTGATCGCATTGATATCATTGCTTGCAGCGATCTCGGGCAAAGTGCAATCACATGGCCAGCATCACCATCCGCAACCTTGATCACGAGGTCAAGGATATGCTGCGCCGATTGGCTGCGGAGAATGGCCGGTCGATGGAAGACCAGGCGCGGGTCATGATCCGCGCAGCGGTCGAAGGTCAACTCGGTTCGTCCGGCCGCATCGACCAGATCGAGAAAACGTTGCGCGAACTGACAAGCTTGCAGAATCCTGCAGCTCCGGTGGTCGCGGTCCCCAGCCAAGTCGCGCGAGGTGTCCTCTCCGGCAAGCGCATCCTGCTGATCATCGGCGGCGGTATCGCCGCCTACAAGGCGCTCGACCTGATCCGCCGGCTGCGCGAGCGCGGTGCTTCGGTGCGCGTGGTGATGACCGCCGCGGCGCAGCAATTCGTCACCACGCTGTCGGCCGGAGCGTTGTCCGCCCATCATGTCTTCACCGAGCTGTTCGACCGGCAGGACGAGCACGACATCGGCCACATCCGGCTTTCGCGCGAGGCCGACCTTGTGGTCGTGGCGCCGGCCACCGCCGACCTGATGGCAAAGCTCGCCAACGGCCACGCCAACGATCTTGCCTCGACGGTGCTCATCGCAACCGACAAGCAGGTTTTGATGGCGCCGGCTATGAACCCGAAAATGTGGACACACTCGGCGGTCCGGCGCAACCGCTCGACGCTGGGCAAGGATGGCGTCGCATTCGTCGGCCCGGCGAAAGGCGAGATGGCCGAAAGCAACGAAGCGGGCGAGGGCCGCATGGCCGAGCCGCTGGAGATCGTGACCGCGATCGAGGCGCTGCTCGACAGTCGGCCAAAGCCGCTGGCGGGCAGGAAGATCCTTGTCACTTCTGGGCCGACGCATGAACCGATCGACCCGGTCCGCTACATCGCCAACCGTTCGTCGGGCAAGCAGGGCCATGCCATCGCGGCGGCGCTGGCCAGGCTCGGCGCCGACGTGCGTCTCGTCTCCGGTCCGGTCGGCATTGCGGATCCGGCCGGCGTCGCCACGCTGCATGTCGAAACGGCCGTCGAGATGAAGGATGCGGTCGAACAGCTGCTGCCGGCCGACGCGGCAGTGTTCGTCGCGGCTGTCGCCGACTGGCGCACTCAAAGTTCGGCCGGGGAAAAGATCAAGAAGGTGGCGGGCGAGGGGCCGCCGGCGCTGCAGATGGTGGAAAATCCCGATATTCTTGCCGGTGTCGGGCATCACAAAAGGCGGCCGATGCTGGTGGTCGGTTTCGCCGCGGAGACGCAGGACCTGGTCAGGAATGCCGAGGCCAAGCTTGCGAAAAAGGGTGCCGATCTTATCGTCGCCAATGATGTCTCGCATGAAGATGGTTCCCCGGGCGTGATGGGCGGCGACCGCAACAAGGTGCGGATCGTCTCGAAGGCCGGCGTTGAGGAATGGCCGGAGATGAGCAAGGACGAGGTGGCGACGCGGCTCGCGGCACTGATCGCCGACCGGCTGAAGACGGTCGTGGTTTAGCGATCTCCCCTCGGGTGTTTAGCCGATCTCACCTCTCGTGGGGGAGATTGGCAGCTTCGCCGGCCGCGCGTCGTCGCGAGCCCCCGAAATCCGCAAGGCGGCAAGGCATCCCAGGATGCCGAGCGGTATGAAGGCGAGGAACAGCCAGGCGGCGACGTTTGCCGCGGCCTCGCGGTTCAGGCCTTCGGAAAAGCCGCTGGCGTTGGCGACGATGCCGGTCAGTGCCGCACCCACGGCATAGCCGATGCGCTGCATGGTCGGCACGGCGGCCGAGGCGATCGTCTGCTCGCCTTCCTTGGCCGATGCCACGATGACACGCGTGACAAACGGCCAGGCGATGCCGAAACCGCCGCCTTGCAGCAAGGCACAAAGCAGGATCAACGGGATCGAGCCCGCCGGCACCGTGTAGGCGAAACCCGCGACGCCCGTGGCGATCATCAGCGCCCCGCCGACGATGATCAGCCGCTCGCGCTCCGGCGGGGCATTGGCGACGAGGATCGACAGGATCGACCAGGCGATCGATTCGGCGGCGATGATATAGCCGGTGGTGAGGATCGGAATGTCGTGCAGGCTGGTCAGGAGCAGTGGCCCGTAGACCGCAAACGAGCAGGTCGCCACCGAAAACGCCGCGACCATGGTCATGCCCGCGCCGACCGGCGAGCGCCATGAAAACAGCCGCGACGGGAACAGCCGCGAGCGCGGCTTCAGCGCGTCGATATAGACGAACAGCGCCAGGCCGATCATGCCGAGGGTGAGCAGCAGCGACGAGCGCAGCAGGGCGATGTCGACGCCGGCGGTGGCGATCAGCACGACGCTGACGGCAAGACAGCCAAGTGCCGCAAACGGGAAGGGCGGCGCCGACCCGCCGGTCGCCTGCGGCCTTGTTGCTTTAGGTGTATCGAGCACGAGGAAGCTTGCCAGCGCCATGGCCGTGCCGCCGAGGGTGAAGACGCCGAAGGCCCAGCGCCAGGACAGCAATTCGGTCATGACCGCGCCGAGCACCGGCCCGCTGAAGGCGGCGACGCCCCAGATCGCCGACATAACGCCGAAAAGCTGCGGCCAGATCGCGCGGGCAAACAGCCGCTCGACCGAGACGAAGGCCAGCGACACCAGCGCGCCACCGCCAAGCCCTTCGATCAGGCGGCCGGAGAGGAACAGCGGCATCGACGGCGCGGTGGCGCAGACCAGCGCGCCGGCGGCATAGAGCAGGGCGGCGGCCGTCATGTTGGTGCGCAGCGCGACATAGCTCACCAGCCGTCCGGCGGCCGCACCGGCAACGATGGCGCCGAGCTCGTAGATCGCCAGCGACCAGCCGACCAGCTGCACGCCGGCGAGCTCGCCGACCATGGCCGGCATGACCGTTGCCACCATGGTTTCGTTGGTGGCGTGCAACAGGATGCCGAGGCTGATGAAGCAGAAGCGCGCCAGATCGCCGCTCGCCCACAGCGCGCGCCAATCGACCCTGTTTGTGCTTGTTTTGGTCACATCGATCTCCCCGCGCGCTGTCCAAAACGTCAAATTGTCGTCCCGCGTGTCCAAGGACGCGCGGCGCACTGCCTGAAAGGGCTTGTAAAACCTCAACCGCGGTTGAGCTCAAGGGTTCTTTTGAATGTGCTTGCGCGACGCGGGATCGCGGTCGAACGGCCACTCGCCCAATGCGCCAAAAGCGTGCGGCCTTTGCGCGGATTCACGCGATGCGCTTTAAAGTCTTAAGTCTTTGTTTTAGGAAATTATCTCTTGAGCCAAGTGTCGCAATTTAGCCAAGGATACGGCGCACTTGCTCACTCGCCACATGGAGAGTTCTTGTCGTGTCGCAGCGCATGTTTGGAATGGCCTTTCAGAATTGGCAGGTTGAACGCCCGCGGGAGAAGGGTCCCTCGATTTACGATGTTGTCAGCGCCGAGATTGGAAATCGTTTCCAGATGAAACCTTGGCCGCGACCGTGGGAAGACCAGTGTCAGGCGCTTATGCAATTGTGCGAAAAGCATATCGAGGCTAATCATTGGCCACCGGCAATCGAATGCCTCTGGGCAGCTATCAATATCTGCAATGATGCGGGTCGAAAAGGCTTGGTTCCCGGATGGGTTGAGCCGCCGCCTGCCTAAGGACGCCGGTCCCGTCTATCGCCCGACGATCGTTTATCGATTTGATCTCATGTGATGCGGGCCAACGTCTACCCACATGCGGCGGGTCGGCTTTTGTTCGCTGAAACCCCATTCATGCTGGATCAAGGACATCGCTTGCTCAAGCCGCTTTGCCGCCAACACCTCATTGCAGCACAAGCGAATGACGCTCAGCGTGTCGAAGCGATCGCCTTTCGGTGTAACGCCGTATCGCTTTGCGATCTGCTTCATGTCGCCGTCAATGGCGACCAATATTGCTTTATTCTCCAGCGCCGCTGCACATACAGCTTCGTCCGGCGTTCTCTCAGGCAATGCATTGCGATGATAGATGACTTTGCATCCGTGCTTAGCAAAGACTCCGCCAACTGAATCGGGTACTCCCGCATCGAGAAATACCCGAATTTTGGGGGGCGCCGGATTCAAGCGGCGGCGGCGGTGTGAGCTATCGCCGCGCGAATATCGTCTTCAGTGAGGGTCGGGTACTCCTTGGCGATTTTCTCGACGGAGTATCCAGCGTCGGCAAAGGCCTTGACGCTTCTCACCGGAATACGCGTGCCGGCTATAACAAGCTGATTATGTGCCACCCCGCGCCGACGGTCGAACTTCCCGATTGACGATGCATCGCGATGGCTGAGCTGCTTTACGGCCTCCTTCATATCCCCGGTGACCACCTTAAGTGGGATTTGAAGAACGCCCTGTCCCGACACAACTTCCTCTTTCGCCCGCGTCTTTGGGTTGTCAACAACCACGCGCTTCTTGAGAACATAGAGCGTCGTTTTTGCCCACATGTCGTCGCCAAGGTGAGACAGTTTTTCCTTCACCTCGCGGAGGTGATCAAGCGGCACCCTCGACTCATTTCGAAGTTCATTGAGAACCTTAAGCGAAACCACATCCCGGAAAGAGTAGAGGCGGCTGTAGGGGCGGCTGCGATCAGCATAGGCCAGGGTCGGAACGAAAAACTGATCGTTATCCCAATAGCGAAGTTGGCGCTTACTGACTCCAGTAAGACGTTCGACGTGATCTTCGGTGAACGCCGAAACCAGGGTTTTCGAATCAGCCTTGGCCATTGCCACTCCCTCACGTTGCATCGTATTCCTTGTGCTGTAACGCGCAAGGCGGCATTTTAAACCGATGGAATAGTCTCAATTCTCACTTACGGAAGCATTGAAAAGTGGGCGTTTGGAGGAATTTATTGTCCAGCAAGAAGCTAAGGGCGTCGGCCTGTTGACGAGGCCGCCTTCCTGTCTGCGGCCCCCAAAGTCAACAAACCCGAGCAACAATCAGATCAAACATCGCGTTATGCATCACGCGGCGGTTCGACTGGAAAGTGAACTCTGCAAGATAGCGGTCCCTGTACTTGGTCGACACGTGAGACCGTGCCAGCGGTCAGGTAACGTTGCCGCCCGCGCGCAAGCGAAAGCGCGACGGACTATCATGCCGTGGAACGTCGAAAGATTGAGGCACTTCCGGCAAGGTGCGTCATGCCGACGCGACGTCCATGACATGCTGAAGGCACGCATCGTATGTTGGCCGCTCGCTATTTGAACGAATGGATCAAGTCCAGCGAAGTGACGGCGACCGCCAGATTGACGCCGGTCTGCGCCTGGACACTGAGCGGCTGCAGCGAAAAGGCGCTGCCGAGGCCGCCGACCAAAAGGTTGGCGCCGCCACCGGTGACCACGCTCGCCTCGGCATTCACGCCATAGTAGCTGCCGGCAAGATCGCCTTCATCGTGGTTGCGGGTTGCCGCCAGAACCGCCCATGCCAGTTGGCCCTGATGCGTCCGGCCGACGTCGACGCCGAGCTTGGAAATTACCCCGGTATAGACTTCGGGTGGGCCGCCACGATGCGGACGAAAGACACAGGAAACACCCTTGTTGGAGGTGACCAGATAGGCCGTGCCACCGTCGATGGTGCAGTCGAGCACGCCGAGCTGGAGCTTGCCGGCGCTGGCGGGAGCGGCAACGACGGTCGTGGCGAGTGCGGCGGCACAGGCAAGTTGCTTGATCATGGGAGGGTCCTTTCCAAATGGCTTTGAACAACGGCTGACCACGCCGAGCGTTCCGCCGAAAACTTGGCGCCAGCAAGGCAAGGCTAAACGCAGGGTTGTCGGAGTGCGGAAACGGAGGCCCGATAAACCGGCCCGGTCAGCCGGCGCTGGTGCGGGCCAGACCGTCCTTGGCCGGTTGGTAGTTCGGATTGAGGTGCACTGCCTCGCGGTAGGACTTCGCGGCCCTGACCTTGTCGCCGCGCCGCTCGTAGATCAGCGCCTGGTTGGACCAGGCCTCGGCGTTCTTGCCGTCGAGCTTGATGGCCATGTTGAAGTCGGCGAAGGCATTGTCCTCGTCGTTCATGGCAAGGTAGGAGAGGCCGCGTCCGTTGTAAGGCTCGGAAGCATCCGGCGCCAGCGAAATGGCGGTCGAGAAATCCTCGATGGCAAAGGCGTGCTGGCCCTGGCTCTGGTAGATCAGGCCGCGATTGTGATAGGCGCGCGCGTCGGTCGTGTCGAGCTGGATCGCTTTCTGGAAATCGTTGAACGCCTCCTGGACCCGGCCTGCCTTGCGGTAGAGATTGCCGCGGCCGATATAGGCGGCGTCGTAGTTGGAATTGATCTGGATCGAGCGGTTGTAGTCGGCCAGCGCGCTTGCCTGATCACCGAGGAAGCGCTGGATGAGCGCCCGGTTGGAATAGGCCTGGTAGAAATTCGGATTGAGCTGGATGGCGGTGTTGAAGTCCTTCAGCGCCGCCTGGTACTGGCCGCCGCGGCCATAGGCCGAGCCGCGCACGTTGTAGGCTTCCGGATCCTGGGGGTTGCGCTGGATCACCGCCGACAGTGAGGAAATGTTCTCGGTCGAGGCTTGCGCCTTGTCGATGTTGTTGAACTCGCCGGTCGGAACGCTCTGGCAGCCGGCAAGCGTCAACCCGGAGAGCAGGGCTGCCGTCAGGGCGAGGCCGCGCCACGCGGTTCTGCGCTCTACGGTGATTGCGTCCATGTCTGCCCTGTCCTTACTGCGCCGTCTGGTCCGTTCCCCCTCCGAACCGGCATCTCTCCCAACCGGTCCTCTCGAACCGGGTCGAAATCACAACAAAAAGGTGGCGGCGATTCCGCATCGCGCCACCCTGGATATCCTTGGAAAAGGACGAAAAATTGACGTCAGAACCGCGGCGGACGCGGAGCACCGGCACCGGCAGCACCGGCCGCGACCGGACGCGGCGTCATTGGCAGCAGGCCTTCGCGCTGGGCGCGCTTGCGGGCCAGCTTGCGGGCGCGGCGCACGGCTTCCGCCTTTTCACGGGCGCGCTTCTCGGAAGGCTTCTCGTAATGTCCGCGCATCTTCATTTCGCGGAAGATGCCTTCGCGCTGCATCTTTTTCTTGAGCGCGCGAAGCGCCTGATCAACATTGTTGTCGCGGACGAGTACCTGCACGTGCAATCCTGTCTTTCGGTTTGAAATCAACAGGCAAGCGGCCATAGCCGCAAGCCTCCGCGGCGCGTTACACCACGAATTGGGGCGGCTGATAGCAGAATCAAGGGGCGCTGTCCACAGCCGATTGAGAGGCGGTGCCGATCCCGAAACGAAAAACCCGCCTCGGCGGCGGGTCTCTGGTGTGAATCATCACCATAGGCAATTTAGTAGCATAGCTGCCGGCACAAAGCAAGAACAAAATTCGCCTTGGGCCAGATAGGCGCCGCTATGCCGTGGCCAGGGCCGTGGCCAGGTGGAGCTGCTCGAAACCCTCGAAGAACTCGCCGTAGTCGCAGGTTATCTCCTCGCCGGCGGCGATATCGCGGGTCGCGGTGGCCCCGCCATATTGCGAAAAATCGGTGTTCGGCTTGTCGGCATGGTTCATGAAGCGGCCATTGTCGACCTCATAGACCATGAAGCCCGGCCGGTCCTGGCTGGGATAGGCATATCTGTCGAGCAATTCCTTGAGGTGCGGCGGCGCCGTCTCGTATTTTTCCATCGGGATCAGCCGGTCGAAGTCCGGATCGAGACGCCAGATCTGCGCGCCTTTCCGGACCGGCTCGGCGGCGAACACGCCGACGCCTTCGATTGCGCTTGCAGCGATATAGGTCCTGATCAGCAACATGTTTCCAACCCGTCTTCGAGGAGAAGACGGAATCGTCAAATCGCCGAAAAAATCAAGGGCCGGTTCGCGACATTTCGGCTGGCGGGCATGCGTTGCGCCCTCCGAACCCTCACGTCCGGGTGATCGCGACGCCGCCGTCGGCGAACAGCGCCGCGCCGGTGGTGAAGCTCGATGCGTAGGACGCCAGGTAGAGCGCCGAGCGGGCGATCTCCTCAGGCTCGGCGACGCGCTTCAAGGCATGCAGGTTTTCGACGAAGGCTCGCGATTCAGGTGTCTTGAACGTCGCCGAAGGCGTGTCGGTGCCGCCCGGCAGCAGCGCGTTGACTCGAATGCCCTTGGCGCCATATTCGGCGGCCAGCACCTGCGTCAACCCGATCAGTCCGGCCTTGCTTGCGGCATAGCTGGTCATGCCCGGCATGCCGACGGTGTGGCCGACGAAGGTGGAGGTGAAGATCAGCGAGCCGCCGCCGCGATCGATCATCGCCGGCACCTGGTATTTCGCGCCGAGAAAGGCGCTGGTCAGATTGGTATCGAGCGTCTCGCGCCAGCCCTCCAGCGACAGCTCCGAAACCGGCCCCATCCTACCGACCGAGCCGGCATTGTTGAAGGCGATGTCGAGCCCGCCGAATTTCCCGACCGCCAGGTCGACGAGGGCTTTTGCGTAGGCTTCGTCGCGGACATCGCCGGCAAGAGCGACGGCGGTGCCGTCGGCGTCTTCGATTTCGGCAACCAGCGCATCGAGCTCCGCCTGGCGGCGGGCTGCGACGACCACCTTGGCGCCTTCCTCCGCAAACACCTTGGCCGTGGCGCGGCCGATGCCGGAGCTGGCGCCGGTGACGATGGCGACTTTGTCGGTAAGTGCGAACATTTTCTGCATCCTTTTCTTCGCGCCAGCCCTTGCCGGCAATCGGGATGCTTGGTCGCAGATCGAGGCGGCGCGGGCCACCCGATACCCGCGAGGTGCTTCGGATTTGGTTTGATCGCCCGTCACGTCGCATACCTCTTTTTCGTCACGGCGCAAAACGGCAAGCGCCGTCGCAAACAGTGCAAGGCTGGCAGTGCGGTTTCGCTAGTGATACAGCTCGCGCGCCGGGGTTGGCTGATCTGCCCGGCCGCCATTTGCGAGGCCTGCAACGTTGAAGAAATACTCGGTATTCGCTATCGCCCGCGAGGCCATGCGCGGCCACAAGGGCTGGGAGGAACAGTGGTCCTCGCCGGAGCCGAAGAAGGAGTATGACGTCGTCATCGTCGGCGCCGGCGGCCACGGCCTGGCCACAGCCTATTACCTCGCCACCGTGCATGGCATCACCAACGTCGCGGTATTGGAAAAAGGCTGGCTCGGCGGCGGCAATACCGGCCGCAATACCACCATCATCCGCTCGAACTATCTCTATGACGAGAGCGCCGGCATCTACGACCATGCGCTGATGCTGTGGGACGGGCTCAGCCAGGAGCTCAACTACAACGTCATGTATTCGCCGCGCGGCGTCATGATGCTCGCCCACAACATCCACGACATTCAGGTGCTGAAGCGCCACGTCCATGCTAACCGGCTGAACGGCATCGACAATGAATGGCTGACGCCGGAACAGGCCAAGGAATTCTGCCCGCCGCTCAACATTTCGCGCGATGCCCGTTATCCCGTGATGGGTGCCGCGCTGCAGCGCCGTGGCGGCACGGCGCGGCACGATGCTGTCGCCTGGGGCTATGCGCGCGGCGCCTCGGCGCGCGGCGTCCACATCATCCAGAATTGCGAGGTCACCGGCGTCAAACGGGCGCCGAACGGCGCGGTTACCGGTGTCGAGACGACGCGCGGCTTCATTGGCGCCAGGAAGGTCGGCGTGGTCGCCGCCGGCCACTCCTCGGTGATCATGAACATGGCCGGCGTGCGCATGCCGCTGGAAAGCTATCCGCTGCAGGCGCTGGTGTCGGAGCCGGTCAAGCCGGTGGTGCCTTGCGTGGTGATGTCGAACACGGTGCATGCCTATATCTCGCAATCCGACAAGGGCGAGCTGGTCATCGGCGCCGGCACCGACCAATATGTCTCCTATTCGCAGACCGGCGGGCTGCACATCCTGCAGCACACGCTCGACGCGATCTGCGAGATGTTCCCGATCTTCACCCGCATGAAGATGCTGCGCTCATGGGGCGGCATTGTCGACGTGACGCCGGACCGTTCGCCGATCCTGGCCAAGACGCCGGTGCCCGGCCTCTACGTCAATTGCGGCTGGGGCACGGGCGGCTTCAAGGCGACGCCGGGTTCGGGCCACGTCTTTGCCCATACGATCGCCAGGGACGATCCGCACCCGATCAACGCACCCTTCACCATCGAGCGCTTCCGCACCGGCCGCCTCATCGACGAGGCGGCGGCGGCGGCGGTGGCGCACTGATGATGACCGAGATGGCCGTCGCCATGCCGCTGATGCTCGCCGGCGAGCAAGGCCTGTTTCATTTTCCGTCACCGGACGAGGTGCGCACGCAGCCGATCAGTCGCGCCGGGAACGAGGCCGACTGGCCGTTTTCCATCGATGACGGCATGCTGACCTGCGTCTGGAGCGGCGGGCGAAAGATCGTCCTCTTCTTCGAGGCCCGTCCTTCCGATCTGGATCCGGACGAGCCTTTCCAGCCGCGCGGCGTCATCGTCACCACCGATCCAATCCAACTGACCATCGGCAACATGGCCAATCGCGCTCTGTTTCGCCCTGCGGCAAGCATCGAGGAGCGCATCCGGCTCGTCGCGCCTTTCGTCACGATGGGTCAGAGGCTTTGCGACCAACCTGCCGGCGCTCGCGTCGGCCACGGCGAACTGTAGGACCAACCATGCTTCTCATCCGCTGCCCCTATTGCGAGGAAGAGCGTCCCGAGCTCGAATTCCGCAACGCCGGTGAGGCGCATATTGCGCGTTCCCCAAACATCGCCGGCGAGAGCGACGACGACTTCGAAAAGTTCTTCTTCATCCGCTCCAATCCCAAGGGGATCATCTATGAGCGGTGGCGGCACATGCATGGCTGCGCGCGGTTCTTCAACGCCGTGCGCGACACCGTCAGCGACAGGTTCCTGATGACCTACAAGGCCGGCGAGCCAAAGCCGGCGAAGCTGCCGGGAGCCGCCAAATGAGCGCGACGTTCCGCATTGCCGGCGCCGGGCGGCTCAAGCAGGCAAAGATAGCTGGCTTCAGCTTCGACGGCCGCCCCTATACCGGCATCGAGGGCGACACGCTGGCCTCGGCGCTGCTTGCCAATGGCGTCCATCTCGTCGGCCGCTCGTTCAAATACCACCGGCCGCGCGGCTTCCTGTCGGCCGGCGCCGAAGAGCCGAACGCGCTGGTCGAGATCAAGCGCGACGCGGCACGCAAGACGCCGAACGTCCGCGCCACGGTACAGGAACTCTATGACGGGCTGACGGCACAGTCGCAGAACCGCTGGCCGTCGCTCGCCTTCGACATCGGTGCGGTCAGCAGCATCGCCTCGCCGATGCTTTCGGCCGGCTTCTACTACAAGACCTTCATGTGGCCGAAGGCTGCGTGGAAGAACCTCTACGAGCCTAAGATCCGGGCCGCGGCCGGTCTCGGCGTCGCCCCCGACCAGCCGGATCCCGACCATTATTCGGCGCGCTTCGCCCATTGCGAGGTGCTGGTGCTTGGCGGTGGTGCGGCGGGTATTGCCGCGGCATTGGCTGCCGCCGAAACCGGCGTGCGCGTCATCCTTGCCGACGAGCAGGCGGAATTCGGCGGCAGCCTTCGCTTCGAGAGCGGGGCGAAGATCGAAGGCCAGGACGGCTTTTCCTGGGCGCAATCCGCTCTCGCCAAGTTGAGCGCGATGGACAATGTCCGCGTACTGCCGCGCACCACGGCCTTCGGCTATTACGCGCAGAATTTCGTCGGACTGGTTGAGCGCGTCAGCGACCATCTGCAGAGCCCCGGCCGCGACCTGCCGCGCGAGCGGCTGTGGCAGGTTCGCGCCAAACGCGTGGTGTTGGCGACCGGCGCCATCGAGCGCCACATGGTGTTTGCCGACAACGACCGTCCCGGCGTCATGCTGGCGTCGGCGGCGCGCACCTATCTCAACCATTACGGCGTCGCGGTCGGCAGGAATATCGGCGTCTATACGGCGAACGATTCCGCCTATGCGGCGGCGATCGACCTGAAGAAGGCCGGCATCAACGTGGCGGCGATCGTCGATCTGCGCGACAATCCGACCGGGCCGGCGATCGACGAGGCGAGGGCGCTTGGCATCGAGGTTAATTTCGGTCGCGCGGTGATCCGCGCCGGCGGCAAGCTGCGGGTGTCGTCAATGACTGTGCAGCCGAAGAATGGCGGCGGCGAACGCACCATCCCGGTTGACGCGATTCTGATGTCGGCCGGCTGGACGCCATCGGTGCATCTGTTCTCGCAATCGCGCGGCAAGGTCGCCTTCAACGACGAGACCAAGCGCTTCGTGCCCGGAATTTATGCGCAGGACTGCGTATCGGTCGGCGCCTGCAACGGCACCGACGGGCTGTCGGCGACGATCGACGAGGCTTATGCAGCGGGCGCCAAGGACGCCGGCAGCAAGCCAGCCAAGGGAACCAAGCCGAAAGTCGATGCCAGCGAGAGCTGGTCGCGCGGCATGCTGGGTGCGGCGCCCGGCGCCGGGGCAGAAACGACGGTAAAGGCGTTCGTCGACTTCCAGAACGACGTCACCGCCAAGGACATCCGCCAGGCGGTGCATGAGGGCATGCGCTCGATCGAGCACGTCAAGCGCTTCACCACCAACGGCATGGCGACCGACCAGGGCAAGACCTCCAACATGCACGGCCTGGCGATTGCCGCCGAGACGTTGGGCAAGCCGATCCCGCAGGTCGGGCTGACGACGTTCCGTGCGCCCTATACGCCGGTGACGTTCGGCTCGATCGTCGGGCATGCGCGGGGTCCCCTGTTCGACCCGACCCGCAAGACGGCGATCCATCCCTGGGCAGAGCGTCAAGGCGCGATGTTCGAGGATGTCGGCCAGTGGAAGCGCGCCTGGTATTTCCCGAAGCCGGGCGAGGACATACATGCGGCCGTCGACCGCGAATGCGTCACGGTGCGCAAGACGGCCGGCCTGTTCGACGCCTCGACGCTGGGCAAGATCGAGGTGGTCGGGCCGGATGCGGCCAAATTCATGGAACTGCTCTACACCAATCCATGGGAGAAGCTCGAGCCCGGCCGCTGCCGCTACGGCATCATGCTGCGCGAGGACGGTTTCATATATGACGACGGTGTCGTTGGCAGGCTTGCACCCGACCGTTTCCATGTGACGACGACGACCGGCGGCGCGCCGCGCGTCATGAACCATATGGAGGACTATCTCCAGACCGAGTTCCCGCATCTCAACGTCTGGCTGACCTCGATCACCGAGCAGTGGGCGGTGATTGCCGTGCAGGGGCCGAAGTCTCGCGACATCATCGCACCGCTGGTCGAAGGCATCGAGATGTCGGACGAGGCGCTGCCGCATATGTCGGTGCGCGAAGGCCGGATCTGCGGCGTACCGACCAGGCTGTTTCGCATGTCGTTCAGCGGCGAGCGCGGCTTCGAAGTCAACGTGCCGGCCGATTACGGCGAGGCGGTCTGGGAAGCGCTATGGGCCGAGGGCCAGAAGCACGGCGCCTGTGCCTATGGCACCGAGTCCATGCATGTGCTGCGCGCCGAAAAGGGCTACATCATCGTCGGCCAGGATACCGACGGCACGGTGACGCCGAACGACGCCGGCCTCGACTGGGCGGTCGGCAAGAAGAAGGCCGACTTCGTCGGCATTCGCGGCATGGAGCGGCCGGATCTGGTCGCCAAGGGCCGCAAGCAGCTTGTCGGCCTGAAGACCAGGGATGCCAAGGTGGTGCTGGAGGAGGGCGCGCAGATCGTCGCGGACCCGAAGCAGGCAATCCCTATGAAGATGATCGGCCATGTCACGTCGAGCTATTGGTCGCAAAATTGCGGCCGCTCGATCGCACTGGGGCTGGTTGCCGGCGGCCGCGATTGCATAGGCAAGACGCTCTATGTACCGATGCCGAACGGGGTGATTGAGGTGGAGGTTACCGGTATGGTGTTCTTCGACGAGAAGGGGGAGCGCCTCAATGGCTAAGGCCGCAGTGAAAACCGCCGTCGCCGGGCCGTCGGTCGAACGCCGTCCGGCTGTCGCCGGCCAGTCGCTTTCCGCCACCGGCGTCACACTTGTCGTGCTGCCGCCGGCCGAACGCATATCGCTGCGCGCGCCGGACGCCTCGATCGCGGCACTTTCGAAAGCACTTGGCATCGCCCTGCCGCTAAGGCCGAAAACCTCGGCGGCAAAGGCTGGACGGACCGCCTTGTGGCTCGGGCCGGACGAATGGCTGGTCATCGATGAAAGCGGCAAAGATCCACTCGCCGATTGCGCCAAGATTTCCGCGCTGCATTCGGCGGTCGGCATCTCGCACCGCAACGTCGCCGTATCGGTCACCGGACCGGCTGCCGCGACGACGATCAATGCCGGCTGCCCGCAGGATTTGTCGCTCGACGCCTTTCCGATCGGGGCGGCATCGCGCACCATTCTCGGCAAGGTCGAAATCGTGCTGTTGCGCACGGCGGCCGACGCGTTCCGCGTCGAATGCTGGCGTTCCTTCTCCGACTATGTCTTTACTTTTCTGTCGGAGGCAGCGCGCGACGCGGCAGCATAGCAATGTTCGCCGCGCCCAGCAGTTCTGCGACAGCGAGCCGAGGGAGAATGCAAATGCCGTCGAACTCCGCGCCGAAGTTGCCGGCCAAGACGCCGGCCGTGCGCTCTTTCGAACACGAGCAGCGCACTGAGGCGGATGTCGAAGAGGAACTCGAGGAAGGCCTCGAGGATACGTTTCCGGCCAGCGATCCGGTGTCGATCACCGGAACGGCCATTCCCGGCGCGCCGGCAAGACCCGGCAAGGCGAAGAGGGTGGCGGGACAGAAGCGTAAGAAGTGATCTGCACGGCGCGATAAAGCAGGGCTGAGGCCGGCAAGATAGGCGGCCGGAAATTGCTGCCGCCCTTTCGGTTCATCGCCGCATATTATCGCCGGTCGGCTCAGAAGCTGCTGGGCACGATCCACGGGTCGATGCCGATGCCGAGCCTCGGGCCCTTGCTGCCGGCCTTGTGGGTCTCGGTATCGGCATTTTCAAGCGATCCGGTCGGCGCGCAATCGAGCTTCACATCGGTCTTGGTGTCGATGCAGGCCGCTTCTTGCTTGCCTGTCTGATTGCTGCCGGCAATTGCGGCGCCAGAGAGCGCCAGCAGGGCGGCGAGCGTGAGAATTGCCTTCTTCATGATCGGTCTCCGGTTCCAGCTAGTGAATTCGTACATGTACGGTATTGCGTACAGATACGCCCAAGGCTGAGGGAGTTCAAGCAAAAATCGTACACGTACGGAGAAATTAGGCGCAGGAATTGCCGGACGCTCGGCACCGGAGCGCGGATCGTTCGGAGAAAGATTTTACAGATCGGGAGGAGCGCCGCTCCTCAGCAGTTGACCGGCGGGCCGAGGGGCGCAATCTCGTGCGCGGCGATCGCTTCGAGCATGATGTTGCCGATCCGTGTGATGAACGTCGTCTGGTCGCCGAACGGGTAGAACGGGAAGGTGATCAGCAGCGAGATGGCGCCGTGGCCGACCGCCCACAGCATGGTGGCGATGGCGCGCGGATCGCCCTTGAGCCTGCCGGCGGCAACGCAGGCCTCGACCCTCTCGATCAGCACTTTCATCGCCGGGTTGCCGCTCTGCATTTCGGCGAACGTCTTGCCGGCCGGCGGCCTGACTTTTTCGGTCATGAAGACGGTGCGGTATTCGTTGGGATTCTCGAGCCCGAAGGCGGCATATTCGACCAGCACCGCCTTGAGCGCCTCGATCGGGTCGTCGGCCGTATGATTTTCGATGTGCCTGGCCAGGGTCTCGAAGGCGTTTTCGGCCAACGCGAACAGGATGTCCTGCTTGTCGGCGAAATAGGAATAGACCGACATCGGCGCATAGCCGACGCGCTTGGCGAGCTTGCGGATGGTGAGGCCGTCATAGCCTTCTTCCTGGACAAGCTTGTGCGCGGCGTCGACAAGTTCGGAACGCAGTTCGGCCTTTTGTTTTTCGCGGCGCTCCTGGACGCTTAGCTGCAATTGTTCGACTGCCTTTAATAACTGATGGCTGGATGCAGCATATATACGCTGTACGACGTCGGGCAAGGGTGGCACGAAGCAGAAGCTTGACGTCACAAAACGATGTAACCCGGCAATAAAGCCGGCAACATCGGACTGTTACAGACAAACGCTAATTCGCGGCTCTGCAAGAATTGTGATCTGGGAGGCCAACATGGCCCTGACTGAGCTTTCGTCCGGCGTGCCGGACGTGAACCCGCTTTCCCATCGCGCCAGGATGGCGCTCAGGCGCGTCGTCATGGTCGCATGGCTGGCGATCGCGCTCGGCTTCGCCATGGAGGCTCTCATTCTGACCGTCAGATTTGCGGCAGGTTCCTACCCGGCGACGACGCTGATCCTGATCGAACTGGCGCAAGGCGTGACCTGGTCGTTCTTCGTCTGCGCCGGCGTCAGCCTCGGCACGGCGCTCGCCAAAGTGCGAGCCTCGCTCGGCGGCCTGATCGCCGCGATCTCGGCACCGCTGGCCATGGGCATCGCCAAGGGGACGCAAAAGGTCATGGTCAGCGCGCTCGACGCGGCGGCAAAGCCGGCCATCCTGTCGCTCACGACGCTGGGCGTCCTGCGGGCGATCGAATACGGGCTGCTCGGCTGGATACTGGCGTCGCTGGCATCGAAGGAAGAACCCCGACCGCTTCATTTCGCGCTGGCAGGCGCCCTGATAGGCGCGGTATTCGGTGGCGGCATCACGGTGCTGACGATTGAGACGGCCGCGGCGAACGACGCTGCTCTGGCACTGCCACAGGCTATCGCAACCGGCCTCAACGAGATCGTGTTCCCAATCGGTTGCTCATTGGTCGTCTACATTGCGCTGCAGGTGAGCCGCCACATGAAGTACGTCGCGGCCGAAGCCAAATAGATTTAGGTTCCCAGGCCCGGATGCCAGTCAAACCGCTTCCGGCTGGCGTTCGATCAGCGTCAGCGTCAGCCAGCGCGCGGTCAGCGCCGGTTTTTTCGAGCCCTCGATCTCGATCGTCACGTCGTGCGCAGTCTGCACCCAGCCCGACGGCCTGACCTTGACATCGGCCAGCACGAAGCGGGTGCGGATGCGCGAGCCGGTTTTCACCGGCGCCAGGAAGCGCAGCGAATCGAAGCCGTGATTGACGCCCATCTTGCTGTTTTCCAGCGGCGGCATGGTTTCGAAGGTCATTGCCGACAACAGCGAAAGCGACAGGAAGCCGTGCGCGATGGTGCCGCCGAACGGCGTCTCGCGCCTGGCGCGCTCCGGATCGCAATGGATGAACTGATGGTCGTCGGTGGCATCGGCGAACTGGTCGATCATGCGCTGCGTGACCACCCGCCATGGCGACACGCCGACTTCCTTGCCGACGTTGGCCAGAAGCACATCGAGACTGATCGGTTCCACGCTGATGTCCTCCATCTTCACCCCCGGCATTTCACTCGCCGGATGGCGTGCGTCTCATTCCTTGAACAATGTCAGCCCGTGTTGCACCGACTGCCCGCCATCGATCGGCAGGATGGCGCCGGTGACATAGCTGCCGGCACGGCTGCACAAATAGAGCGTTGCGCCGGCAATGTCATCCGGCGCGCCGATGCGGCCGATCGGAACGTGGTTGCCGACATGTCTTGCCTGGTCTTCGGTGCCGGTGGCGAAGGCCGTCATCCGGCTCTGGAAAGGGCCGGGCGCAAAGGCGTTGACGGTGATGCGTCGGGCGGCCAACTCGATCGCCAGGATGCGTGTCAGGTGGTGAACCGCAGCCTTCGAGGCCGAGTAGGAGTAAGCGTCTTCGGCCAAAGGCTGCGTGCCCATCACCGATCCGAGATTGATCACCCGGGCCGGGTCGGCCTCGCTGGCAGCAGCCTCGAGCAGAGGCAGCAATTCGCGCGTCACATAGAAGACCGCAGTGACGTTGACGCCGAACACCTTGGCCCAGGCATGATAGGGAAAGCTTTCCAGCGGCGCGCCCCAGGAGATGCCGGCATTGTTGACCAGGATATGCAGCCGTTCGGTCCGCGCCCTGACCTCGGCGACAAGCGCTGCAATGCCGGCCTCGCTGGAGACGTCGCCGGCGAAACCCTCGGCCCGGCCGGATGCCCCAAGCCCGTTCAGCTCGTCCGCTACCTTGGCGCAATCCTCGCCCTTGCGCGAGGCAATCATCACCGAGGCGCCGGCCCTGACCAGAGCGGTCGCCGCCATGCGGCCGATGCCGGTGGCGGCGCCGGTGACCAGCGCCGTCTTGCCGGCGACTGAGAACAGCTCGTCCAGATAGCTCATCGAATTCCTCCGCGCAGTTCACCGCTGTTTGATGGTGGGTCAATGAGCGGCTTCGCGTCGCCAAGGCTAGCCGAACTTCGATCACCCTTGCCACGGGTAAAGTAGCTGGAGTGGGGCGATGGCACGCCTTGCGGCTGAAATGGTTAAGCCCCAGCAGCAAGGTGGTCATTCGGCCGTGACATGGGTCGGATGAATGATGCAGCCGTCCCCCTAAGCGAGCACCTTGGCCAGCGGTTCATTTCGCGCGTGAAGCAACTCGTCATTACTCCTCCGCCCAAGCCGCAGGCAGATCTTGAGGACTTGGGACGGTAGCCGAGCGATAGGCAGGACTGACGTTCGTGATCGTGGGGGAGCTATGCCTTCCCGAGGGAGCTGTGGGTAAGAAACAACGCATCGTCCTGTTGGCAGCGGTCTTTGCGTCTGTCTTTGGCGTCTTTTTGCTGATCCTGATCCTGCAGATGGTCAGCCTTTTGGTTGACTAGACCCCAACGAAGACCGTTCGCCCGAAGGGCCGCTCTACCGTAGGCTTTCCAACTCGCGGATGCGTTTGGTGCCGTCGGCCTCGAGCTGCCTTGTGACGGCGCCGATCAGCGTTTCGACGACGACGAAAAGTGCGGCGGATGAGTCCCAGGCCGAAGGCACGGCGGTGCGCCCGGCGATGACGTGGCGGGCGAAGCGGGCGATCGGCGACAGCCACTGGTCGGTAAACAGCACGATCTGCACGCCACGCTGGTTGGCCGTCTCGGCGAAGCGGACAAGGCTGTCCTGGTAGCGCCTGATGTCGAAGATCACCAGCACGTCGCGTTTACCCATGTCGATCAGCCGGTCGCGCCAGACGCTTTCCTGCCCGCCGAGGTGAAAAACGTTGGGCTGGATGATGGCGAGGTGGGCGGCCATGTAGCGCGCCAGCGGGTCGGTGAAGCGGCCACCGATCAGGAATGTCTTGCCGCGCCGGTCGGCCAGCTTGGCGACGATGTCGGCAAGCTGCTTATCCGAAAGGTGCCGGAAGGTCTCGCGCATATTGTCGAGCGTCGCTTCCAGCATCGGCGACACGGCGCTGCTGCCCGGCGATGGCGGATTGAGCGTGCGCGAGGCCGGCGACTGCAATTGCGCCGCCAGTTCGTCCTGCAGCGCCGACTGGAATTCCGGATAGTTCTGGAAGCCGAGCCGGGCGACGAAACGCAGGATCGTCGGCGACGATACGCCGGCGGCAGCCGAGAATTCGGCGACCGTCTTCAGCCCGATCAGCGGATAGCTGGCGATCAGCGTTTGCGCTGCGCGCCGCTCGCCGGCCGGCATGGTGCCGATGCGGTCGGAGATCAGTTCGGCAATGCTGGAAACCATGTTTTTCCCCACCCTGGCCGGGCCGTTACCGCATTATCGAAATCGCGTTTGACAAAGCCGGCCAAACTGTATGAAATCATCCGTAGGGACGCAATGAGGCAAAATACGTAACATACGGTACAGCGCTCCCCGGGGACGGCAGACAATGGAGACAGCACGGCCCGCCAGCCTTGCATCGCCTGAAACCGTAAGGGTGACGAACCCCGGCGGATTGAGCCCTTTCGTGCTAACCTGCGACCACGCCTCCAATTTCCTGCCGCCGGAATTCGGAACGCTCGGACTTGCCGCCGAGGAGCTTTCCCGCCACATCGCCTGGGATCCCGGCGCCTTGCCGGTGGCGCGCCGCATGGCCGAGGCACTCGATGCGACGCTGGTCGAGACCTGCATTTCGCGGCTCGTCATCGACTGCAACCGCCCGCTCGATGCACCGGACCTGATAGTGACGGTCAGCGCCAGCGAAAAAACCGTGGTCCCGGCCAATCAGGGGCTTTCGGCCGATCAGCGGGAGGCGCGCATCGCGCTCGCTTGGCGGCCGTTCCACGACCGGATCGCGACGATCATCGACGAGCGCCTGGCGGCCGGACGGGAGACGCGGCTGGTCTCGGTCCATTCTTTCACCCCGGTCTACAAGGGCAGCAGCCGGCCCTGGCATATCGGCGTTATCCACGACGAGGACCGCCGGCTGGCGGCGCCGCTGATCGCGGCGCTGCAGCGGGTCGCCGGCGTCACCGTCGGCGTCAACGAACCCTATTCGCCGGCCGACCGCGTCTATTTCACGCTGGAACGCCATGCCCGCTCGCGCGGGCTGCCCTGCGCAATGATCGAAATCCGCAACGACGAGATCTCCGGCGCAGCCGGGCAGCGGAAATGGGCGGATCTGCTCACGGGTATTTTTCTCAATCTGGAGCCCGAAGCGGCCAAGGCCTCCAGACCAAGCGCAGTCGGAAAGTCAGTTCAATCGGCCAGCTAAGAAACCAAAAGGGGACTTCAAAATGGTAGCACCGGGTTACAGCGAAGGTGACAAGAAGGAGGACCTGAAAGTTCTCCACGGAATGGGCTATGCTCAGGAACTGTCGCGAAGCATGAGCCGCTTCTCGAATTTCGCGATCTCGTTCTCGATCATCTGCATCCTCTCAGGCGGCATCAATTCCTTCGCGCAGGCGACATCGTCCATCGGTGGCGCCGGCGCTGGTATCGGCTGGATCGTCGGGTGCATGGTTTCGGGATTTTTCGCGCTCGCCATGGCCCAGATCGCCTCGGCATTTCCGACCGCCGGCGGCCTCTATCACTGGGCATCCATTCTGGGGAACCGTTTCACTGGCTGGCTTACCGCATGGCTCAATTTGCTCGGCCTGATCACCGTGCTCGGCGCGATCAACATCGGAACGTCTTTGTTTTTCTACGGGACCTTCGGCGCAGGGCTTACCACCGACGGTGTTGCGTCTCCGGCTCAAGTCGTTGGTTTTGTTGCCATTATCACGGTCCTTCAGGCGCTGTTCAACCATTTCGGCATCAAGCTGACCGCCATGCTGACGGATGCGTCCGGCTTCCTGATTCTCGGAGCGACGGCGGTGCTGATCGTCGCCTGCCTGGTGTTTGCTCCAGCGATCGACATCACCCGGTTGTGGACGTTCACGAACTATTCGGGCGATGCGGGCGGCGGTGTTTTCCCGCAGTCCGATTCCATGACGTATCTCTTCCTGCTCTGCCTGCTGCTGCCGGTTTACACCATTACTGGCTATGATGCGTCGGCGCATACCTCGGAAGAAACGTTGAGGGCGGCGCACTCGGTTCCGCGGGCAATCGTTTCATCCGTGCTCTGGTCGTCGCTGATCGGCTGGGTGATGCTGTGCGCGATCGTGCTGGCAATTCCGGATATGGCGGCAGGCGCCAAGCAAGGGTGGGCCGTGTTCTTCGAAACCATGAACGCGATCTTGCCAGGATGGTTAAGGACACTGCTCTATCTGGCCATCCTGATCTCGCAGTTCCTCTGCGGCCTCGCTACGGTGACCTCGGCCTCGCGCATGCTGTTTGCCTTCTCTCGCGACGGCGGCATGCCGGTCGGTTCGGCCGGGCTCGCCAAAGTCAGCCCAACCTGGCGCACGCCGGTCAATGCCATCTGGACAGCTGCGATCCTCGAGATCATCTATGTCTTTCTTGCCCAGTTCATTTCGATCGGCGGCACCAACATCTACACCATCGTCGTCAATTCGACGCTGGTGTTCCTGTTCCTGTCCTTCACCATTCCGATCGCGCTCGGCATGATGGCTTTCGGAACGGCGAAATGGCCGAATCCCGGCCCATGGAATCTCGGTGCCGGCCTGTTCAAGCTGTTTTGCATCCTGTCGGTCATCGGCATGGCGATCATCTTCTACATCGCCATCCAGCCGCCGAACGACAAAGTGCTCTATATCACCCTGGGCTTCATTGTACTGACTGCGGTGCTTTGGTTCGGTTTCGAGAACCGCCGCTTCCAGGGTCCGCCCATCGGCGACCAGATCGCGAAGCGCCAGGCGGCGATCAAGGCAGCCGAGATAGCTGTCGGCGAAGCCGGCGCCTGACGCTCTCTCATGACCATGGCCGGCATCGCGCCGGCCATGGTTTCATTCCCTTTTCAAAACGACTAGCGCTGGAGTGCCGTAAGAATGGCCGGAAATTTCTCGTTCGATCAGTTGAAGCAAGCGGTCTCCAGCGGCGAGGTCGACACCGTGCTGGCCTGCATCGTCGACATGCAGGGGCGGCTTGCGGGCAAGCGGTTCCTGGCCCGGTATTTCGTCGATTCCGCGCATGACGAGACGCATGGCTGCAACTACCTGTTGGCCGCCGACATCGATATGGAACCGGTGCCCGGCTACAAGGCGGCGAGCTGGTCGAAGGGTTATGGCGATTTCGTCATGAAGCCGGACCTTGCGACGCTGCGGCGCATTCCGTGGCTGGAGAAGACGGCGCTGGTGATCTGCGACGTGCTCGACCACCACACCCATGACGACCTGGCGCATTCGCCGCGCGCCATGCTGAAGAAGCAGGTCAAGCGGCTGCAGGAACGCGGCTATATCGGCTATTTCGCGTCCGAGCTCGAATTTTATCTGTTCAGCGAGACCTACGATTCCGCCCGCAGGAAGCACTGGCAACGCCTCGAGACGGCATCGCCCTATATCGGCGACTACCAGATCGGCATCACCACCAAGGAAGAGGGCGTCATGCGCCGGCTGCGCAACGAGATGGAGGCGGCCGGCATCCCGATCGAGAATTCCAAGGGCGAGTGGGGTCCCGGCCAGGAAGAGATCAATGTTCGCTATGCCGAGGCGCTCGACATGGCCGACCGCCACGTCATCCTGAAGAACGGCGCGAAGGAAATCGCCGAGTCCGAAGGCAAGGCGATCTCGTTCATGGCCAAGTACAATTACGGACTCGCCGGCAATTCCAGCCACATCCACAATTCGCTATGGAGCGCCGACGGCAAGACGCCGTTGTTCTACGACAAAAATGCTGAGTGGACGCTGTCGACACTCGGCCAGCAATGGGCGGCCGGCCAGCTCAAATATGCCAAGGAATTCACCTGGTTCCTGGCGCCCTACATCAACTCCTACAAGCGCTTCCAGGCCGGCACCTTTGCGCCGACCAAGATCATGTGGAGCGAGGACAACCGCACCGCCGGTTTCCGTCTTTGCGGCGAGGGCACCAAGGGCATCCGCATGGAATGCCGCATCGGCGGTGCCGATTTGAACCCCTATCTGGCTTTCGCCGCGCTGATCGCGGCCGGGCTTGCCGGCATCGATGAAAAGCTTGAACTGCAGAAGCCCTTCGTCGGCGACGCCTACCAGGCCTCGCAGTTGCCTGAAATTCCAAAGACATTGCGCGACGCTACCGCGACGCTGGTGGAATCGAAGATGCTGAGGCAGGCACTCGGCGACGATGTGCTGGAACATTACGTCCACACGGCACACTGGGAACAGTTCGAATACGACCGCCGGATTACCGACTGGGAACTGCACAGGGGGTTCGAGCGGTATTAAATGACCTGGCAACGTCGGCGCCGCCCGCCCCTCACCTTTACCCGCTCGCTGTGAAGAACGGGGCCAACGCCGGTGTTTCGTCCCTTCCAGAGCGGCGTCACCAACGAGAATTATTGTAGAATGCGAGGACCCAAGGCATGACCGAAACGGTCAAGATAAAATCCCCCATCGACGGTTCGATCTATGCCGAACGGCCTCTGGCCACGGACCAGGCGATCGGTGCCGCGGTCGAACGCGCCAAGGCGGCGCAGGAGAAGTGGGCGCAGACGCCGGTCGTCGAGCGCGGCAAGTACATGCTTGCCATGCTGGAAGCGCTGGTCGCCATGAGCGACGAGATCGTGCCGGAGATCGCCTGGCAGATGGGCCGGCCGGTGCGTTATGGCGGTGAGTTCGGCGGCGTCAAGGAACGCGTCAGCTACATGGTCGAGATCGCCGAGGCGGCACTGAAGCCGGTCATGGCTTCCAACCCGAAGCACGGCTTTCGCCGCTATGTGAAGAAGGTGCCGCTCGGCGTGGTCATGGTGATCGCGCCGTGGAACTATCCCTATCTCACTGCCGTCAACACGATCGTGCCGGCGCTGATGGCGGGCAGCGCCGTCATCCTCAAGCACGCGGCACAGACATTGTTGGTCGGCGAACGGTTTCAGCAGGCGTTCGACAGAGCCGGCCTGCCCAAGGGCCTGTTCCAGAACCTCGTTCTGAACCATGCGCAGACCGAAAGGCTGCTCGGCTCCGGCAAGATCGACCATGTCAACTTTACCGGCTCGGTCGCCGGCGGCCGCGCCATCGAAAAGGCGGCGGCGGGCACCTTCATGACGCTCGGCCTCGAGCTTGGCGGCAAGGATCCGGCCTATGTGCTGCCGGACGCCAAGATGGACCATGCCGTTGCCAATCTGGTCGACGGCGCCTTCTTCAATTCCGGCCAGTGCTGCTGCGGCATCGAGCGCGTCTATGTCCACGAGAAGGTCTACGACGAATTCGTCGAAGGCTTCATCGCCGAGACCAGGAACTACGTCGTCGGCAATCCACTCGACCAGGCGACCACCATGGGGCCGATGGCGCAGGCGCGCTTCGCCGACCTGATCCGCGAGCAAAAGGCGGAGGCGCTACGCAAGGGCGCCAAGGCGCACATCGACATGAAGGTGGCTAACGACAGGCAAGGCTCGCCCTATCTGGCGCCGGAAGTGCTTACCCAGGTCGACCACCAGATGAGCGTGATGCGCGAGGAAAGCTTTGGCCCGATCGTCGGTATCATGAAGGTGCGCCACGACGAGGAGGCGATCGCGCTGATGAACGACAGCCCCTATGGGCTGACGGCCTCGATCTGGACGCGCGACACGGACCATGCGGCGGCGATCGGCGATCGCGTCGAGACCGGCACCGTGTTCATGAACCGCTGCGACTATCTCGATCCGGCGCTGGTCTGGACCGGCGTCAAGGACACCGGCAAGGGCGCGGCACTGTCGGCCATCGGCTACGACAATCTGACCAGGCCGAAATCATACCATCTGCGCGAGGTGATCTAAGGTGGCGATCGGCAAGCCAACGATCGCTGTTGAGAGGGAGTAATGGCGGACACGCAACAATCGGCGCTGCCGGATCGTGAAGGTCCCGAGGGTATCGGCGGTTGGCTTGTCCTGCCGATGCTCGGGTTAATGCTCACCCCGATACTAGGGTTGGTACAATTGCACAATACCGACTATCTCGGCATGTTACAGAACTGGCAGGCCTTCAGTTTGTCCCAAGGTGTGCTGATTGTTGTCGAATTGGTGATATCCGGCATACTAAACCTTACGGCCCCGGCCCTATTATTGTTCTTCATGTTCAAGTGCTGGCAGATATTCCCCGGCTGGTACATGATTTGGGCATTCGCGATGCCGATATATTCCGTTGTCGATTCATGGGCCGGGTATCTGGCTTTTCCCGACAGCTTTCCATCGCTGGACGATGCGTTCGATAAAGAAACGATGCGCGACATTTACCGTTCGGTCTGGGCCGCAGCCATCTGGATTCCGTACATGATGCGGTCAGACCGTGTGGCCAATACCTTTGTGAATTAACAACAGCCGAGAGCATGAAAGCAGTCAGAAGGTCGAAATGACAAAACTCGTTTCCAAATGGAATTACCCGACGACCGTCCGCTTCGGCGCCGGACGCATCAAGGAACTGCCGGAGGTGCTGGCGGCGACCGGCATCAAGCGGCCGCTGTTCGTCACCGACCCGGGACTGGCCAAGCTGCCGGTGGTGGCCTCGACGCTGAAGATCCTCGACGACGCCAAGGTGCCGTATGGCGTGTTTTCCGAGGTCAAGCCGAACCCGGTCGATTCCAACCTGACCGCCGGCATCGCCGTGTTCAAGAAGGGCAAGCATGACGGCGTCATCGCCTTTGGCGGCGGCTCGGCACTCGACCTCGGCAAGCTGATCGCCTTCCAGGCCGGGCAGACGCGGCCGGTCTGGGATTTCGAGGATGTCGGCGACTGGTGGACGCGCGCCGATGCCGATGCGATCGCGCCGATCATCGCGGTGCCGACCACGGCCGGCACCGGCTCGGAGGTCGGCCGCGCCGGCGTCATCACCAATGAAGCGACCCACACCAAGAAGGTCATCTTCCATCCGAAACTTTTGCCGGCGATCGTCATTGCCGATCCGGAACTGTCGGTCGGCATGCCCGGTTTCATCACCGCCGGCACCGGTATGGATGCGCTCGCCCACTGCCTCGAAGCCTATTGCGCGCCGGGCTATCACCCGATGGCCGACGGCATCGCCGTGGAAGGCATCAGGCTGGTCTTCGAAAACCTGCCGAAAGCCTATGCCAACGGCAAGGATCTGGTCGCCCGCGCCAATATGATGAGCGCCGCCGCCATGGGGGCCGCCGCCTTCCAGAAAGGGCTTGGCGCCATTCATTCGCTGTCGCATCCGATCGGCGCGCTCTACGACACCCACCACGGCATGACCAACGCAGTGTTCATGCCCTATGTGCTGGCCTTCAATCGCGAGGCGATCGAGCCGCGCATCGCCCGGCTCGCCGCCTATTGCGGCATCAAGGGCGGTTTCGACGGCTTTGCCAAGGCGATCGTCAAGCTGCGCAAGGAGCTCAAGGTGCCGCACGCGCTGCCCGGCCTGATCAAGGGGCTCGACATGGACAAGAAGCGCAAGGGCCTGATCGCCGACATGGCGGTGGTCGATCCGACCGCCGGCGGCAACCCGGTCAAGCTGACCAAGAAGGCGGCGCTGACGCTGCTGGAAAACGCCATCGCCGGCGCCGTCTGAGGCAACTTCAGCATTGCAAATCCATTTGGGAAAAAAGAGGCGAAGAAAGGGGGAAAGGATGAAAGGCAAGGCCGAAACTAGTTAGCCGGAAAAATAACGGCGTAGCGATTGCTACAGCCGGTTAAAAAGAGTTTACTTTTTCGTACTGCAGGGCATCGCTTTCACAAAGCTTTCATCTGGCTGTCACACGAAAACGATACCGCATCGCAGGCGTCCAACGGCGTCAGTTCAACGGAGAGAACACATGTTCAAATTCACGGGAAAACTGCTTTCCCTTTCGGCCGTCGCCCTGATGGCGACCTCTGCCATCTCGTCGGCCCAGTCCATGGATGAACTGGTCGCCGCAGCCAAGGCGGAAGGCCAGCTCACCACGATCGCCCTGCCGCACAGCTGGTGCGGCTATGGCGACGTCATCGCCGGCTTCAAGGCAAAATATCCGGGGATCACCGTCAACGAACTCAATCCCGATGCCGGCTCCGGCGACGAGATCGAGGCGATCAAGGCCAACAAGGACAATAAAGGCCCGCAGGCGCCTGATGTCATCGACGTCGGCCTGTCTTTCGGCCCGTCCGCCAAGGCAGATAACCTGATCCAACCCTACAAGGTGTCGACCTGGGATACGATCCCTGACAGCGCCAAGGATGCCGATGGCTTCTGGACCGGCGACTACTACGGCGTGCTCGCCTTCGGCGTGAACAAAGCCGTCGTGCAGAACGCGCCACAGGACTGGGCTGACCTGCAGAAGCCGGAATATGCCAACTCGGTGGCGCTCGCCGGTGACCCGCGCACGTCGAACAACGCCGTCATGTCGGTCTACGCCTCGGGCCTCGCGGCTGGTGGTACCGGCGGCCAGGACGCCGCCGCCAAGGGTCTGCAATTCTTCAAGCAGCTCAACGATGCCGGCAACTTCGTGCCGGTCGACGCTGAAGCGGCAGCTGTCGCCCAGGGCACGACGCCGATCGTGATGAACTGGGACTACAACCTGCTTGCCATGCGCGACAAGATGGCCGGCAATCCGGAAATTGAAATCGTCGTGCCAAAGGGAGCGGTGGTCGCAGGCGTCTACGTTCAGGCGATCAGTGCCTATGCGCCGCACCCGAATGCCGCCAAGTTGTGGATGGAGTATCTCTATTCGGACGAAGGCCAGCTCGGTTGGCTGAAGGGCTACTGCCACCCGATCCGCTTCAACGATCTCGCCAAGAAGGGCGTGATCCCGAAGGAGATGCTGGACAAGCTGCCGGCCGCCGAGAACTATGAAAAAGCGGTCTTCCCTACTTTGGAGGAACAGAACGCTGCCAAGAAGGAAATCAGCACGAACTGGGATGCCATCGTTGGCGCCGTCGTGAAGTAATTCATAGGGCGCTGGGCGGTTCGCCGCCCGGCGCCCTATGCCAACTTCGGGAACTCCATGGCAGATTCCACAATGTCCCAGACAGCCAGCGTCAGTCCTGGCGCGCCGGAGATCAGCCGCCTTCGGCTGCCACTGCATTGGTTAGGCGTAACTCCGTTCTTCATTTTCGCGCTGCTCTTTCTGATCTTGCCCACGGTAGGGCTGGTCGCGGGCGCGTTCAAAAATGCAGCTGGCGACTATACGCTCGATAACATCATAGCGTTGTCGCAACCCAAGCTCGCGGCGGCCTATTGGGTATCCATTCAGATCAGCTTTGTTTCTGCGATCCTTGGCGCCTTGATCGGCCTGGCAATGGCCGTGGCAGTCGTTCGCGGAGGTTTGCCGTCGTGGTTACGCTCGGCGACCTTGACCTTCTCGGGCGTCGCCTCGAATTTCGCCGGCGTGCCGCTGGCATTCTCGTTCATCGCGACGCTAGGTCGGCTCGGAGTGGCGACAATCCTGTTGCGAGACATTTTCGGCATCAACATCTATTCGCTCGGCTTCAGTATCTTTTCGTTTTGGGGCCTAATCCTCACCTACCTTTATTTCCAGATTCCATTGATGATTGTCATCATCACGCCGGCGGTCGATGGGCTGAAGAAGGAATGGGGTGAAGCTGCCGCCACGCTCGGCGCAAGCAATTGGCAATATTGGCGCATGGTGGTCATCCCGGTCTTATGGCCGAGTTTTCTCGGTACGACGGTCCTCCTCTTTGCCAACGCGTTCGGGGCGGTCGCAACAGCCTATGCACTGACGGGGCCGTCACTCAACATCGTGCCCATCCAGCTGTTCGCGCAGATTCGCGGCGACGTGCTTTACAATCCGAATCTAGGCTACGCGCTTGCATTCGGCATGATAGTCATCACCGGCTTGGCCAACCTCTTCTATATCTTGTTCCAACGGCGAGCCGAGCGGTGGCTGAAATGAAGCAAGGCAGCCGCTTTTGGGCTTGGCTCGTTTTTGGCGTGGGAACCGCCTATTTTGTCCTGCCGCTTTTGGCGACCTTTGAATTCTCCTTGCGTAAGCGGCGCGGGGAATACTCCTTTGACGCCTACCGCTCAGTCTTCGAAGATCCGAATTTCCAGACGACATTTACCTACTCCGTCGTTGTGGCGGTTTTCACCATTCTTTTGGGCGTGCTCCTCGTTGTCCCGACGGCCTACTGGATTCGGCTGCGGCTACCGAATCTGCGGCCGCTCATAGAGTTCATCACTCTGCTGCCGCTGGTTATTCCCGCTATCGTCATCGTCTTCGGCTACATCAGAATGTTCGGTTCGAATTCAACGCTGCCTTTCCTGGCGACAGCGCGCGGCACCGATGTTCTGCTGGTCATCGGCTATGCAGTGCTGGCGCTGCCTTATATGTACCGGGCGGTCGATACCGGTCTCAGGACCATCGACGTCAGAACGCTCACCGAAGCCGCACAAATCCTCGGCGCCGGCTGGACCACCATCATCGCCCGCATCATCCTGCCGAACGTACTGATCGCCGTCTTATCCGGCGCGTTCCTGAGTTTTGCCATCGTCATCGGCGAGTTCACCATGGCCTCGCTGTTGAATCGCCCAGCCTTCGGCCCCTATCTGCAGAACATCGGCGCCAACAGTGCCTATGAGCCGTCGGCACTGGCGATCATTTCGTTCGCCATCACCTGGGGCTGCATGTCGCTGATCCAGATCCTGTCGCGCTTCGCGCCGAAATCGGCAAACCGCCCGAACTGATCGAAAGAAAAAGTCATGGCCGAGCCATTCCTCTCAATACAGCAGGTGCAAAAATCCTTCGGCGCCATCACCGTGGTGCAGGATTTCAACCTCGACGTCGAGCCGGGCGAATTCGTCTCCTTCCTCGGGCCATCGGGCTGCGGCAAGACGACGGTGCTGCGCATGGTCGCCGGCTTCGAGGAGCCGAGCGCCGGCAAGATCGTGGTGGCCGGCAAGGACATCACCCGGCTCAAGCCCAACCAGCGCAATGTCGGCATGGTGTTCCAGGCTTACGCGCTGTTTCCGAATCTGACCGTGGCGCAGAACATCGGCTTCGGGCTGAAGGTCGCGGGCATGCCCAAGCCCGATGCCGACAGGCGCGTTGCCGAGATGCTCGACCTCATCAAGCTGCCGCAGATGGGCGATCGCTATCCCTATCAGCTCTCCGGTGGCCAGCAGCAGCGTATCGCGCTGGCGCGGGCCATCGCGCCGAAGCCGAAGCTCCTGCTGCTCGACGAGCCGTTGTCGGCGCTCGATGCCAAGGTGCGCGTATCGCTGCGCGAGGAAATCCGCTCGATCCAGAAGAAGCTCGGCATCACCACCATCTTCGTCACCCACGATCAGGAAGAGGCGCTGTCGATTTCCGACCGCATCGCTGTGATGTATGGCGGCAAGGCCGAGCAAGTCGGCACGCCGTTCGAGATCTACAACCGGCCGGCAACCAAATTCGTCGCCAATTTCGTCGGCACGCTGAACGTGCTGGAAGGCACGGTCACCGACGCGGCTTCGGGCAAGGTGCGCGTCAACTCGCAAGAGGTCTCGCTCAAGGGCAAGCTCAACGGCTCGAAGTCCGGGGACACGCTGTCGCTGGCGTTGCGGCCCGAGGCGATCTCGCTCGGCCGCCACCCCGGCCGCGACTCCAGCCTTTCGGGCGAAATCGCCGAGGTGCATTTCCTCGGTTCGGTGATCCGGGTGCGCGTCGGCATCGGCGGCAGCACGGTCTCGCTAGACACATTCAACAGCCCGGCAACGCCGCCGCCTGCCGTCGGCGAAAAGGCCGAGATTTCGTTCTCGTCCGGCGACATGCTTGTGCTGCATTGAGGACGGGCGCCTAGCGAGGTCAGCGCGGCCGATTTCCGGGCTGCGCCACAGACGCATAATAGGCGCTGAAAAGCTGTGGGACAGCCTCGATACGGCGCGACTTTGCCACTGCCAATAATCCTGCTTCACCGCTACGATAGGGCATGGCGCTTTTCGAACTGACCCTTGTTCTGCTGTTGATAGCCGTCGCGCTGACGGGGCTGTCGCGACGCTTGCAGGTTCCTTATCCCTCGCTGCTGGCACTGGTCGGGGCGGGGATTGCCTTCCTGCCTGGCGCGCCGACGATCGAGATCGACCCGGAACTGGCGCTTGCCCTGTTCATCGCGCCCGTGCTTCTGGATGCTGCCTATGACACATCGCTGCGCGACCTCAACCGATACAGGCTTCCGCTTGCGTTGCTGGCGCTCGGCGCCGTCGTCTTCACCACCGTGACTGTTGCGCTGGTCGGCTGGAAAATGGCGGGCCTGCCGATCGCTGCGGCCATCGCCCTTGGCGCCATCGTGGCGCCGCCGGACGCGGTCGCGGCGAGTGCCGTGCTCGGGCAGTTCAAGGTGCCGCACCGCATCACCGCCATCCTGCAAGGCGAAAGCCTGCTCAACGACGCCACCGCGCTTTTGATCTACCGGATCGCGGTGACGGCAGCGCTCGGCCCGGTGCTGCTGAGCAGCGCCGTTCCAACGATCCTGCTGTCGACGATCGGCAGCCTTGTCGCCGGTTATCTGCTTGGCCGCTTCTCGCTGCTGACGCTCACCCGAATCGAGGATGCGGCAAGCAGCACCGTGGTGCAATTTGCCGGGACATTCGGCGTCTGGATCCTGGCCGACAGGCTGGGCCTTTCCGCCATCATCACCATCGTCGTCTATGCCATGACCATCGCGCGCACCGCACCGCGCCTGATGTCGGCGAGGAGGCGGGTCAGCACCTATTCGGTCTGGGAGTCGGCGGTGTTCGTGCTCAACGTGCTGGCCTTCGTGCTGATGGGCCTGCAGGCCCGATCGATCGTCGGCCGACTTGCGGGGGAGGGGCAAGCCGCAGCGTTCGTGTTTGCCGCAGCGGTTCTCGCCGTCGTCATCGTTTCGCGTTTGGTTTGGGTGTTGGGCTGCGGCGCAATCATCAGGTGGTTTGCCCGCTTCGGCGACGCGGAACGGCAAAGAGAAGCGCCTTCGTTTCGCGGTGGCGTGCTGATTGGCTGGTGCGGCATGCGCGGCCTCGTCACCCTTGTCGCGGCGTTTGCCTTGCCGCAGGATTTTCCCGGCCGCGACCCGATCGTGCTCGCAGCCTTCACAGTTGTCCTCGGCACGCTGGTGCTGCAAGGCATCAGCCTGAAGCCGTTGCTGCGCTGGCTTGACCTCGATCCGGACGAGACGATCGACCGTGAGGTTGCGCAAGCGCGCGTCGCCATCATGCAGGCTGCCCTGGACGTGTTGAGCGGCAAGACATCGAGCGCCGCGGCGGCGGTGCGCGAGCAATATGCCGCCCAGCGCGCGATCGCCGAAAATCCAGAGGATGCGCAGGCAGCGACCGAGTATGACAGGTTGCGCCTTTATGCCATCAAGCGTCAGCGCGATGCGCTGGAGGAACTGCGCCGCGACGGGACGATCGGTGACGAAGCCTATCACCGGCTGGAGGAAGAGATCGACTGGTCGGAACTGGCGGCATCGCCGGCGGGGCGGTTCCAGCCGCTGACGACTTAGGCAGGGCGCAGGCAAGCTGCCGCCTGGCCTAGCCCCGGTCATTTGCCCGGTACATTGCGTCGCTATCGCCTAACCGCTACAGCCATCACAAAAATTGAGCCGGATAAGCAATGAAGCTGGTCAGCTACAACATCCAATACGGCTTCGGCAGCGATGGCCGCTACGACCTTGAGCGCTGTGCCAAGGTCGTTGACGGCGCCGACATCATCGCCTTGCAGGAGGTGGAACGACACTGGCTGCGCAGTAACGAGGACGACCAGCCGGAACTTCTTTCGCAATTGCTGCCCGATTATCATTGGGTCTATGGCCCGGCCTTCGACATGGATGCCGGCGAACGGCGTGACGGCCGCGTCATCAACCGGCGGCGGCAATTCGGCACCATGGTGCTGTCGAAGCTGCCGATCGTCTGGTCGCGGCTGCACACGCTGCCGCTCAGGCGCACGCTGCGGCCGCTCAACACGCGCAACGCGGCACTCGAATGCATGATCCGCACCCCCGCCGGCCCGGTGCGATTCTTCTCGCTGCATCTGGCGCATATCGCGGCCGAGGAGCGGCTGGAGCAGATCGACTACCTGCTAGCCGAGCATCGCCGCGCCCTATCCGAGGGCGGCCCGTGGAGCGGCGCCGACGACGAGCCGGCGCGCAACTGGAGCAATGATGGGACGGAGCCGGAAAACCCGCTGGCGGCGATCTGGATGGGCGACTTCAACATGGAGCCGGACAGCGCCGAATATCGCCGCATCGTCGGCAGCACGCCCTACCATCGCGGTGCCGCCTATCTCGACGGTTTTGTCGATGCCGCCATTGTCGCCGGTAAACCGACAGCGGACTTTCATACCCATGTGAAGACCATCGACGGCAAAGTGGCAAAGCGCCGGCTCGACCATTGCTTCGTCGGCGGCATGTTTGCCGGGCGTGTGCGCTCGGTCAGTGCCGATACCGTTCAAATCGCCTCCGACCATTTTCCGCTAAGGGTCGATATCGATCTGGAAACAGCCCTCGCCACCGGCACCGGCGGCGGATGAGCCGCCGATGAGCCTGTTTGTCTTTTTCGCCGTGCTTGCCGCCGCGGCCATGCATGCGATCTGGAACGCGCTGGTCAAGGTCCACCTCGACCGTTTCCTGTCGATTACGCTGATGACGGCCGGCATGGGTGCCGCCGCGCTGGTGACGTTGCCTTTCGTCGAGGTGCCGAAGCCGGAAGTGTGGCCATACATCCTCGCCTCGGTTGTCTTCCACATGGGCTACAGGACGTTCCTGATCGGTGCCTACAAGGCCGGCGATTTCGCCCAGACCTATCCGCTGGCGCGCGGCACCGCGCCGCTATTGGCTGCTTTGGGGGGCATTGTGGTTGTGGCCGAGATGCCGGCGCCGCTCGCCATCCTCGGCATCGTCTTGTTGTCGGCGGGCACGCTGGTGCTGTCGTTTCGCGGCGGCGCGCATCTGGAGAAGTTGAACCTGCGCGCCGTCGGCTTCGCGCTGGGCACATCGATCTTCATCGCCAGCTATACGCTGTCGGACGGCAGCGGCGCGCGGCTCGCCGCCACCGCGTCGAGTTATGCGGCCTGGCTGTTCGTCTGCGATGCGCTGTGGGCGCTGGTGCTGTGCGTCGTCTTTCGCGGCCCACGGGCGCTGCCGGTGCTGGCGCGCGACTGGAAGGCGGGAATCTATACCGGCGTGCTCAGCGGCGGCGCCTACTGGATCGTGATGTGGGCGATGACCAAGGCGCCGATCGCCTCGGTGGCGTCGCTGCGCGAAACATCGATCCTGTTCGCCATGATGATCTCGGTGTTCGCGCTCGGCGAGAAGATGACGGCATGGCGAGGTGCTGCGGTGCTTAGCATCGTCGCCGGCGTCGTTGCGCTGAGACTGGGATAGTCACGCGATCTCCAGGTCGCACACCATCAGCCCGTCCGTGCCACCTTCGAGCGCCGCGACCAGTCTCGCGCCGGCTCGCTGGTGCGCTTCATGCTCCAGATAGGCATCGCGTGCCGCCGCATCGCGAAAGTCGATGGTGAAGCCGTGCGTGAAGCCGCGGGCGAAGGGTTCTGGGCTGGTGTTGGCGCTGAACTCGACCTTGCCCATGCCGTCGATCACCGGCCGCAACGCTTCGAGATCGCCATGGATTGCCGCGCGCTCGGCGATGGCGACATCGTTGCGGAATCTGACGAAAACACAGTGCCTGATCATTCTTTGTCCCTCATGCCGCTCGGTTGGTGGAAAACACCGCCGGCGGCAGCGGCTCCCGGCCAAGGATCAGATCGGCGCCCTTTTCGCCTACCATGATCGTCGGCGCGTTGGTGTTGGAGGAGGGGATGCGCGGCATCACCGAGGCGTCGCAGACGCGCAGGCCCTCGATGCCGCGCAGCTTGAGATCGGGCGTTACCACGCTCATCGCATCGTGGCCCATGCGGCAGGTGCCGACCGGGTGGTGGTCGGTCTTGGAACTGCGGCAGGCGTAGTCGAACAGTTCGTCGCCGGTCTGCAGGTCGGGTCCCGGTAGTACCTCGCGCAGCACGTAGGGCTGCAGCGCCTTCTGCCGCATGATCTCGCGCGCCAGCCTCAGCCCCTTGATCGACATGTCGCGGTCATAGGGATCGGACCAATAGTTCGGATCGATCAGCGGGCGGTCGGCCGGGTCGGCACTGTTCAGCCGCACCGTGCCGCGCGAGCGCGGTGGCAGGAAGGCCGAGTTCAGTGTCACGCCCGGATTGTTCAGCTTCTCGACGCCGGCCTCGATGCCGGAGCCGAGGCCGAGATGCAGCTGGATATCGGGAGAGGCGGCGGTCGGATCGGCGTACCAGAAGCCGCCGGTCTCGAACAGGCTGGAGGCCACGGGGCCCTTCTTCAGGAGAAGATACTGCAGGCCGGCCCACGCCGTCCAGTGCAGCTTGGCGTAGTTGTCATAGGTGTGGTTGCCGGTGCATTCGGCGATGACGAACAGGTCGAGATGATCCTGCAGATTGGAGCCGACGCCGGGCAAATCGTGCACCGGCGTCACGCCGACCGCCTTCAGATGGTCGGCCGGGCCGATGCCCGACTGCATCAGAAGCTTCGGCGAGCCGATGGCGCCGGACGAGACGATCACCTCGCGTTCGGCGTGCAGGATCGTTGGCTGGCCGCCCGGCTTGTCGACGATCTCGACGCCGACAGCGCGGCCTTTGTCGACGACGATGCGTGTCACCAGAACGCCGGTCCTGATGGTGAGATTCTTGCGCTCGCGGATCGGCCTGAGATAGGCGACCGAGGCGGAGGAGCGTTTTGCGTCCTTCTGCGTCAATTGGTAGTAGCCGACGCCCTCCTGGCTGGCGCCGTTGAAGTCGGGATTAAAGGGAATGCCCATCTCTTGTCCGGCACGGAAATAGGCCTCGCAGATCGGCAGCGGCGCGATCGGGTTCGATACGCCGAGCGGGCCCTGGTCGCCGTGAAAATCGTTGGCATAGCGCTGGTTGTTCTCGGCGCGCTTGAAATAGGGCAGCACGTCGCGATAGCCCCAACCGGCAAGGCCTTCTTCCTTCTCCCAGGCATCGTAGTCGCGTGCGTTGCCGCGCGTGTAGATCTGGGCGTTGATCGAAGAGCCGCCGCCGATCACCTTGGCCTGCGTGTACCGGAAGACGCGATCGTTCATGTACTTTTGCGGCACCGTCGACCAGCCCCAGGCGGCGATGCCCTTGGTCATCTTGGCAAAACCGGCCGGCATGTGGATCAAGGGATGCCAGTCCTTGCCGCCGGCTTCGAGCAGCAGCACCTGATGCGACGGATCTTCGCTCAGCCGATTGGCGAGTACGCAGCCGGCCGGGCCGGCGCCGACAATTATGTAGTCAGTCATGGGATGTAGTCGATCATGGCGTCACCTGTTCATAGCCTCGGCACGGACAGCGCGCCGTCGACATTGATGACCGAGCCGGTCGAAAAGCCGAGCTTGCCCCCGGCGAGCGCCGCCACGGCGGCACCGATATCCTTGCTCTCGCCCCAGCGCATTGCCGGCACCAGGCCGCCGTCGATCAATCCGTCATATTTGGCGGTGACACCCGCGGTCATGTCGGTGCGGATGATGCCCGGCCGCACTTCGAACACGGCGATGTTTTCGGCGGCAAGCCGCAGCGCCAGGTTCTTCACCCACATCGAAAGCCCGGCCTTGGAAATGCAGTAATCGGAGCGTTCCGGCGAGGCCATGGCGGCACTGACCGAAGTGATGGTGATGATCGACCTCACACCATCGCTCGGCAGGTCGAGCATCGCTTTGGCAACGGCCTGGCTGAGGAATACGGTGCCGCGCAGATTGATGCTGAGCACCCGGTCGAAATTTTCCGGCTTGAGTTCAAGCGGGTCGCCGCGCAGGACGGTTCCGATGCCAGCATTGTTGACCAGGCAGTCGATGCGGCCGAAGGCGCTTGTCGCGGCATCGATCAGCGCTGCATGGTCGTCGAGGTCGGCGATGTCGCCGCTGACATAGGCGAACTTCGCGCCGCGCCCGGTGATGTCGGCGGCGAGCCCGTCGGCGGCTTCGTTGGCAAGGTCGGCGACGAGGATGTCGAAGCCGGCGCTGGCCAGCGCCTCGGCGCAGGCAAGGCCGATGCCGCGCGCGCCGCCGGTGACGATCGCTGCCGGGCGGCTCATGTTGCGAGCTCCGTCTTGCGGATGTGGTCGGCGACGCGCAGCGCCTGTGCGGCGATCGACAGCGCCGGATTGACGGCGGCCGAATTCGGCAGGAAGCCGGCATCGACGACGAACAAATTGCTGTGGTCGAAGGAGCGGCAGAATGGGTCGAGCGGCGAGGTCGCCGGGTCATTGCCCATCTTCACCGTGCCGCACTGGTGCGAGGGCGTGCGCTTGTCGAACGGCCGCGACAGGACGATCGGATAGCCGCAGGCGCGGAAATTCTCGCGCATCAGCTTGGTCAGCCCGTCGAGCGACTGCATGTTGGAGCGCCGCCACTGCATGACGATGTCCTTGCCGTCGACCATGATGCGGCTCTCGGGATCGGGCAGGTCCTCGCACATCAGATACCAGTCGACGGCGCGGCCGGCCATGAAATCGAGCGCGAATTTGGGCGCGCGCCTGACATTGGCCTTGAGGATGTTGCCGTCGATCTTGCCGAGGAGTTGGACATTGCCGAGCGGCTTGCCGCCCTTGCCGTCGGACAGATAATAGTCGTTCAGCATCAGCGTCTTCTGGTAGACGGATTTGTTCCGGCGGCGCGGATCGATCGCCAGCATGGCGCTCGAATTGTGGTTCATGAAGTTGCGGCCGACCTGGTCGGAGCGGTTGGCCAGGCCTTTGCCGCCGCCTTTGCCGTTGGGGGAAGGCGAACGCAGCAGGATGGCGGCGGAATTGACCGCGCCGGCCGACAGGATGACCAGCTTCGGCGCGACGCTCTTCAGCGTACCGTTCTGTCGATAATGGACGGCGGCGATCGTCCTGGCGTCCGGCGATGCTTCGAGATGTTCGACATGCGCGCCGGTCTCGAGCTTGATGTTCTGGTCGGCAAGGGCCGACGCCAGCGGCCCCGTTTGCGCGTCGACCTTGCCGGCGCCGGTGTTGGGAAACGCATCCCACGGCGTGCTGCCGTCTTTCAGCCAGGCTTCGATGTCGACGCCGAGCGGCAGCGATGCCGGATGCAGGCCCAGGCTCTTCAACTCGGCGCGCGCACGCGCGATAGGCGGCTCGTCGGGTACCGGGCCGAAAGGGTAGGGCGTCGAGTGGAACGGCTCGGTCGGGTCTTCGCCGAGCGCACCACGCACGCGAAAAAGCTGCTCGGCCCTGGAATACCAGGGTTCGAATTCCTCATAGGAAAACGGCCAGGCCGGCGAGATGCCGCCATAGTGCTCCATCTCCGAAAAGTCTTGCCTGCGGTAGCGGATCAGCACCGCGCCGTAGAATTTCGAATTGCCGCCGACATAGTAGTAATTGCCAGGGTTGAACGCGGCACCCCCGGCCTCGAGCCACATCTCCTTCGGCCGGTAGTGGCCATCGACGAAGATGGCGCGGGTGTCGCGTGTATGCGGCGTCGCCGGCAGCGGTTCGCCGCGCTCCAGCATCAGGATCGAGGCGCCACCGCCGGCAAGGCCGGAAGCGATCGTGGCGCCGCCTATGCCGGAGCCGATGATGACGATATCTGGATTTGTCATGGCCGTCAGACGATGCGTCTCTCGGTCGCCGGATCGAAGAACACCGCCTTGGTCAGGTTGAAGGCGAGCGGCGTGACCGTGCCGGGCTGGATGTTGGCGTCGGCGCGCAGCCGCGCCACCACCGCCTTGCCGCCGAGATTGGTGACCGCGAACGTATCCGAGCCGGCCGGCTCGATGACCTCGATGTGACAGTCGGCGCGGGCGATGTTCGAGGCGTTGCGTTCGGCCCCTTCGGGATCGGTCAGTGCTTCCGGGCGGACGCCGAAGATGATCGGTTTTCCCTGGAACGCCGACAGGCCGGCCGGCGCATTGGCCAGCGGCAGCGAGATCGGCTGGCGCGCCTCGCGCTCCATGACGACGGAGAAGCCGCTGCCGTTGCTGCCGATCGTCGCCGGGATCAGGTTCATCGCCGGCGAGCCCATGAAGTCAGCAACAAACAGGTTGACCGGATTGTTATAGATTTCGGCCGGCGTACCGAACTGCTGCACCTCGCCGTCGCGCATCACCGCGATCTTGGTGGCCAGCGTCATCGCCTCGATCTGGTCGTGCGTGACGTAGACGATGGTGGTGCCGGTGGTGGCGTGCAGGCGCTTGATCTCGATGCGCATGTCGACGCGCAGCTTGGCGTCGAGGTTGGACAAAGGCTCGTCGAACAGGAACAGCTTTGGATCGCGCACCAGTGCCCGGCCCATGGCGACGCGCTGGCGCTGGCCGCCGGAAAGCTGGCTTGGCTTGCGCTTCAGCAAATGGCCGATCTGCAGGACCTTCGCCACCTTGTCGATGGCCTTCTGGCGCTCGTCGGCCGGCACGCCGCGCATCTCCATGCCGAAGGCGATATTGCCGGCGACCGTCATGTTCGGATAGAGCGCGTAGCTCTGGAAGACCATCGCGATGTCGCGCTTGGAGGGGTGGAGATCGTTGATCGTGCGTCCGTCGACGCGGATTTCGCCTTCGGTGATGGTCTCCAGGCCGGCAATGGTGTTGAGCAGCGTGGACTTGCCGCAACCGGAGGGCCCGACCAGCACGAGAAAGCCGCCCTTTTCGAGGTCGAGATCGATGCCTTTCAGGATCTCGACCGCTCCGAAACGCTTCTTCAACCCGTCAATTTCCAGAAAAGCCATGCGATTATCCTTTGACGGCGCCGGCCATCAGGCCGCGCACGAAATAGCGGCCGGCGAGCACATAGACGAGGAGCGTCGGCAGCGCGGCGATCATCGCCGCCGCCATGTTGACGTTGTATTCGACGACGCCGGTCGAGGTGTTGACGACGTTGTTCAGCGCCACGGTCATCGGCATCACGTCGCCGGAGCCGGCATAGGCGGAGGCAAAGAGGAAGTCGTTCCAGATATTGGTGAACTGGTAGATCACCGTCACCACGATGATCGGCAGCGAGTTGGGCAGCATGATGCGCCGGAAGATCTGGAAGAAGCTGGCGCCGTCGATCTGCGCCGCCTTCACCAATTCATTCGGAAACGCTTCGTAGTAATTGCGGAAGAACAGGGTGGTGAAGCCGATGCCGTAGACGACGTGGACGAACACCAGGTTCACCGTCGGATTGCCGAAGCCGAAGGTGAGGCCGGTCGCGTTCTGCAGTTTGACGCCGAACCGGCCGAAGCTGCCGAGGATCGTTGCCATCGGCAAGAGAACCGATTGGAACGGGATGAAGCAGGCAAACAGCATCAGCCCGAACACCAGCGTCGCCCCGCGAAAGCGCCACTTCGTCAGCACATAGCCGTTGAGCGCGCCGAGCAGGGTCGAGATGACGACCGCTGGAACCACCATCTTGATCGAGTTCCAGAAATAACCCTTCATGCCGACGCAGGTGAGACCCGAGCAGACCTCGCTCCACGCCCTTATCCAGGGTGCGAAAGTCGGCGCTTGCGGCAGCGCCAGCATGTTGCCGTTCTGGATTTCGTCCATGGTCTTGAACGAGGTCACCAGCATGACGAATAGCGGCATCAGGTAGAACAGCGCGAACAGCGCCAGCAGCCCGTAGATGACGATGCGGTTGACCGTCCTGGCGCGGATACCGCCAGTGTTCTGGCGAGCAGGAGTGGCCACGGCGCTCATCGCGGCTTCTCCCGGAGCTCGGAATAGAGATAGGGAACGATGATCGCGGTGATGGTCATCAGCATGATCACGGCGCTGGCCGAGCCGACGGCCATTTCGTTGCGCTTGAAGGTGTACTCATACATGAAGTTCGACGGCAGCCAAGCCGAGCCGCCCGGCCCGCCGCTGGTCAGCGCGACGACCAGATCGTAGGACTTGATGGCGAGATGCGCGAGCACGATCAACGCCGAAAGGAAGATCGGCCGCAGCAGCGGAATGACGATGCGGCGGTAGAGCTGGAAGGTGGTGGCGCCGTCGATCTGCGCCGCCTTCATGATCTCGCCGTCGATCCCGCGCAGGCCGGCCAGGAACATCGCCATGATAAAGCCCGAAGCCTGCCAGACGCCGGCGATGACCACCGTGTAGATGACGAAATCCTTGTTCTTGATCCAGTCGAAATGGAAGCTCGTCCAGCCCCACTGGTGCAACGTCTGCTCGAGGCCGAGGCCGGGGTCGAGAAACCATTTCCAGGCAACGCCGGTGACGATGAAGGACAGTGCCATGGGGTAGAGATAGATCGGCCGCAACATGCCTTCGCCGCGGATCTTCTGATCAAGCAGGATCGCCAGGAACAGGCCGAGTGCCAAGCAGATGGAAATATAGAGGAAGCCGAAAATCCCCATATTGGTGATCGACGTGTACCAGCTGGACGGCGGATCGCTTTCGAAGGTCCAGCGCCATAGCCGCTGATAGGCGCGTGGCCCGGTGATGGCGTAGGAGGGAAAGGTCTTGGAGTTGGTGAAGGACAGATAGATCGTCCACAGGATGAAGCCGTAGACGAAGACGACGGAGGCGGCAAAGCTTGGCGCTAGCACGAGCTTCGGCAGCGCGTCCTGAAGGCGCGAGCGCACAGAGGCGCCCGGACGGGCATCGTGCTCCGGCGTCAGCGTGATACTGGTTTCAGCAACTGTACTCATCTGTCCATTCCGTATGGCGGGTCCGGAATTCGGCTGTCGCGGGCTCTGCGGCACGAAAGCGTGCCGGTCGGCGCAACCGCAAAACCTCGCCGCAGGGAAATCTCCCCGGCTTGCGCCGGGGAGATCATTCACATCGGCGGTGCCTTACTTGGCGTCTTCGATCGCGCTGACCAGTTGGGTCACGGCCTCGTCCGAGGTCTTGATCTGGCCGTGCACGAACTTCGAGACGACATCCTTGTAGGCGTTGGCAACCGCCGGAGGCGCGCCATAGCCTTGCGCCAGCGAACCGAACAGCGTGCCGCCTTCATTGGCGGCCTTCAAATCGGCCATGCCCTTCTTGCCGCAAGCGTCGAAATCGGTGTCCGGCACGTCGGTGCGGGCCGGAACAGAGCCCTTGACGACGTTGAAGGCCGACTGGAAGCTCTTCGACAGAGTGGCGGTGGCCAAGGCGATCTGGGCGGCCTTGCGGTCCTCCGGAACGTTGAACATGCCGAACATGTCGGAGTTGTAGACGACGCTGCCATCGGTGCCGGGGAAGCGGTAGCACAGGAAGTCGGTGCCGGGGACCTTCTTGGCGGCGTTGAATTCGCCCTTGGCCCAGTCACCCATCACCTGCACCAACGCATCGCCCTTGATGACCATGGCGGTGGCGAGGTTCCAGTCCCGGCCCGAGAAGTTCGGGTCGACATAGGTGACGAGCTTGGCGAGATTGTCGAACGACTTCTTCATCGTGTCGGACTTCAGCGACTCCTCGTCGAGGTCGTTGAAGGCCTTCTTGTAGAACTCGGGCCCGCCGGTCGACAGCACGACCGAGTCGAACATGGTGGCTTCCTGCCAATTCTGGCCGCCCAGCGCGAGCGGGATGACGCCCGCCGCCTTGGCTTTGTCGAGCAGCGCGATGAAGTCGTCGAAGGTCTTGGGCTCGGTGCCGCCGATCTTGTCCATCACCGCCTTGTTGATCCACAGCCAGTTGACCGAGTGGACGTTGACCGGGGCCGCGACCCACTTGCCGTCATAGACCGAGAATTTCTGCAGGGCCGCGGGAACGGACTTGTCCCAGCCTTCCTTTATCGCCGTCTCGGTCAGGTCGCCCATGACGCCGGCTGCGGCGTAGTCGAGCACGGTATAGCCAAGCATCTGCGAGGCAGTCGGGTAGTTGCCGGCCGCCACCATCGCCTTCAGCGCGGTCATGGCGGCGTCGCCGCCGCCGCCGGCCACCGGCACGTCCTTCCAGGCAAAGCCTTCCTTGGCCAGATCCTGCTTGAGCACGTTCAGAGCGGCAGCTTCGCCGCCCGACGTCCACCAATGCAGCATCTGGACTTCCTTGACGTCCTCGGCATGGGCCGCGAACGCAACGCCCGACGCGAGCGCCGTCCCGATAAGCAGTTTGCGCAACATGTACTTCCTCCCTTGTTGAACTTACAACGACCGGCGGATGGCCACCGGGTTCTTCCCAACTCAGCCGACCCACCATCCGGTGCGCTGGCCGCGATGAAACTGGATTGTCTTTTCCTCGGTATAATCCTCGACGGCGCGCTTGCCGAGTTCGCGTCCCAAACCGGACTGCTTGTAGCCGCCGAAAGGCAGTTCGGGGTAACCCTCCATGAACGTGTTCACCCAAACGGTTCCCGAACGCACATTCCGCGCCACCGACATGCAGGTATTGATGCTGGCGCTCCACACACCCGCCGACAGACCATAGGGCGTGTTGTTGGCGATGTGCAACGCCCTTTCAATCGATTCAAAAGTCAGCACCGAGAGCACCGGACCGAACACTTCCTCGCGCGCAATGGCCATGTCTTCGGTGACGTCGCGAATGATGGTCGGGTCGAGATACTGGCCGGCGCTGGAAGCAAGTTGCTTGCCGCCAGTATAAATCCGGCTGCCGTCGTTTTCCGCTGCCGTCACGTAGCCGGTGACCTTGGCCACATGGTCGGCGGAGATCATCGCGCCAACCTTGGTGCGGTCGTCGAGCGGGTCGCCGACAACCACCTTGGCGGTGAGGGCTTTGACGGCGCCGAGGAACTCGTCGGCGATCGCCTCATGGACGATCAGCCGGCTGCCGGCATTGCAACATTCGCCGGCATTGAAGAAGCCGCCGAATACCGCCGCGTCGGCGGCGGCCTCGAGGTCGGCGTCGGGAAAGACGATCTGGCCGTTCTTGCCGCCGAGCTCCATCGAGACTTTCTTCAGCGAGTTGGCGGCAGACGCCATGGTCATCTTGCCGACGCGGGTGGAGCCGGTGAACGACACCATTTCGACCAGCGGATGGCTGACCATCGGTGCGCCGACATCGGCGCCCAGCCCGGCAAGGATGTTGACGACGCCATCGGGCAAGCCGGCCTGCATCAGGATCTCGCCGAGCACGAAGGTCGAGGCCGAGGTCATCTCGCTCGGCTTGACCACCGCCGTGCAGCCGGCGGCGAGCGCGAAGGGCAGTTTCTGGCTGACGATAAGGAACGGGAAATTCCACGGCGTGATGATCGAGACGACGCCGATCGGTTCGCGCAGCACGACACCGAGCATGGCATCGCCGAGATTGGCGTAGCTTTCGCCGTGAAGCGTGCGGGCGAGTGCCGCAGCATAGCGCCAGATGTCGATGGCGCCGCCGATCTCGCCGCGCGCCTGGGCAATCGGCTTGCCGGATTCCAGCGCGTCGAGCCGGGCAATCTCGTCCAGTCGCGCCTCGATCAGGCCAGCCGTCTTGAGCAGGATCGCGGCGCGCTCGGCGGCTTTCATGCGCGGCCACGGGCCGGTCTCGAAGGCCTTGTGCGCGGCCTGTACCGCCGCCTCGACGTCCGCCGCGCCGGCTTGCGCATAGCGCGAAACGGTGAAGCCGTGGCCGGGGCTGCTGCGCTCCAGCGTGCGGCCGTCCTGGGCGCCGACGAACTTGCCGTCGATCAGCAGCCGGTAGCTTTTCGGCGCTGCGGCTGCCTCGGCGGGCATAGTGATGTTAAGAGGCGCGTTCATGTGAGTTTCAGGTTCCTAAGATCTTGAGAACGCCGGCTTCTGCTTGGCTTTGAAAGCCTCGACGCCGGCCCTGAGATCGCTTGTCAGCGCAATGAAGCCGCTGGCCAGCGCTTCGGTCGCGGCGGCACTCTCTTCGCCTTCGGCGATGGCAATCATCAGCTTGGCGGCTTCGGTTGCCAGCGGCCCGCGCTCGGCGATCTTGCCGGCCCAGGCCTTGGCGTCCGCGAACGCCTTGCCGGTCTCGACCGCCCGGTCGACAATCCCCAACGCCATCGCATCGGTTGCCAGAAACACCTCGCCGCCAAGCGCCATCCGCCGCACCGCCTGTGCACCGAACCGGCGCACGGCGCGCTGTGTGCCGGACCAGCCGGGAACGACGCCGATCGAGGTCTCGGGGAAGCCCAGCTTCACCTGTGTTTCTGCCACGCGAAAGTCGCATGCAGCTGCCAGTTCCAGCCCACCGCCCAGCGCATGGCCGGCAAGCACGGCGATCGTCGGCTGCCGCAGCCGCGCCAGCCGGTCGAAGACGCGGTGGCCGTGGCGCACCCATTGCACCTGGAAGTCGACAGCGCTCATTTCTGCCCATGCTTCGACATCGCCGCCGGCGCAAAAGCCCTTGCCTTCGCCGCAGACCAGCACGACGCGGACGCCATCCGCCGCCTCGGCCTCGTCGAGTGCTGCTTCCAGCGCCCGCAGCATCGGAATGTCGAGCGCGTTGAATTTCTCCGGCCGGCGCAGCGTGACAATGCCGATGGCGCCGTCAGTTTCAAAGGTTACTAGACGCTCAGCCATGTGCGCCCCCAAGCGAGGCGCCGCTATTAAGCAACAGGCCGATCGGTCGGTCGTGGTAGAGCGCGTCCGGCGTCACTTTGAGGTCGTTGGCGACAGCAAGCGGGATCTCGGCCTGCGCCAGCACATCGCGTTCAAGGTCGATGCCCGGCGCCAGCTCGGTGACCATCAGCCCTGCCGGCGTCAGCTTCATCACGCAGCGCTCGGTGATGTAGGTGATGTCCTGCCCTTGGGCGACGGCACGCTTGCCCGAGAAGGAGATGTGCTCGACCTCGCCGACGACTTTCTTGACCTTGCCCTCCTGGTCGATGCGGATGCCGCCATCGGCCAATGAGAGTTTGGCACCGGCATTGAAGAAACCGGAAAAGACGATCTTCTTCGCCCGCGCGGTGATGTCGACGAAGCCGCCGGCGCCGGCGGTGACATGCGGCCGCGCCGAAAGCTTCGAGACATTGACAGAGCCGTGGCGGTCGATCTGCAGGAAGGACAGCAGCGAGGCGTCGAAGCCGCCAGCCTGAAAATAGATGAACTGGTGCGGCGAGGGCATGAAAGCGTCGGCGTTCGACGAGCAGCCGAACTTGAAGTCGAGCAGCGGCACGCCGCCAACCGCGCCCTGTTCGATGACCCAGGTGACCTTGCCGTGCTGGCCTTCCTCGAGCAGGATGCGCGGCACATTGGCCGAGATGCCGAAGCCGATATTGACGACCATGCCGTCGGCAAGCTCCATGGCGACGCGGCGGGCAATGACCTTCTGGACGTTCATTTCAGCGTTGCGAAAGCTCGACAGTGGCCGGAAGATCTCGCCGGAGATGGCCGGATCGTAGGGCGTCAGCGTCGTCTGCAACTGGTCGGGCGCCACCACGATATGATCGACCAGCACGCCGGGCACACGCACATCGTGCGGCTTCAGCGTGCCGTTCTCGACAACGCGCTTGACCTGCGCGATGACGATGCCGCCATTGTTGCGAGCGGCCAGCGCCTGTTCGAGGCCGCCGAGATAGGCGCCTTCATGCTCATAGGTGAGGTTGCCGCGCTCGTCGGCGGTGGTGGCGCGGATGATCGCGACCTGCGGCACGATCGAGCGGAAATAGAGCCACTCCTCGCCATCGAACTGCTGCACGGAAACGATCGGCTCGCTGGCGGCGGCATTCATGGCGCAGCCTTGGTGGCGCGGGTCGGCGAAGGTGTCGAGCCCGACCTTGGTCAGCACCCCGGGGCGCTTGGCGGCGGCCTCGCGATGCATGTCGAACAGGATGCCGGACGGCACGTTATAGGCGGCGACCGAATTGTCGCCGATCATCTTCCAGATCTGCGGCGGTTCGGACGAGGACGGCCCGGATGGATAGGAGCCGCACAAAGTGCGCTTCAACAAGCCGGGCTTGGCGAGATGATCAATGCCCTTGATGCCGTACATGTCGCCGGCGGCGATCGGGTGCAGCGTCGTGATATCCTTGGGATGCCCATCCGCGTCGAAGCGCTCGCCGATGGCGGCCAGCACCGCGTCCGGACAGCCGAGGCCGCTCGACGATGACACGGAAACGACCATACCATCCTTGATCAGGCCGGCAGCCTCAGTCGCGGAGACGAGCTTGCTCACCCAGCACTCCCGAGCTTCGGGTCGATGGCAACGGCCTTGCCGGACCTGGCCGACTGCAATGCCGCTTCGGCTGATGTCAGCGACCAGACGCCGTCCTCACCGGTGGCGGAAGGCTGGCTCTCGCCACGGATCGCCGCGTGGAATTGGCGCAGCGAACGGGCATAGAGGTCTTCGCGGTCGAAGCTCAATTCCTCCTCGCCCTGTGCCGTGCGCAGCAACACCGAGCCGATTGGCTTCTGCGTCATCACATCCCTTGCGATCAGCGAGCCTTCGCTGCCATGCACCTCGAAGCCGGTGCCGGCGAATTTGGTGGTGAAGCCCTCATGCGACTGGGCGATGACGCCCGATGCGAAGCGCCAGAGGCACATGGCGCCGTCTTCCAGCCCGCCGGCGGCCATGCCGGCCGATTGCGTGAACGCCGAGATCTCGACGGGATCGTCGCCGAGCACGAAGCGCAGGGTGTCGGCATCATGGACGGTGATGTCGAGCACCACGCCGCCGCCGGCGTCCGGCCTGGTGATGCGCCAGCCCTGCAGGTTTTCCGGCAGATAGACGGAGTGGAAGACGCGCGCGGCGATCGGTCTGCCGATGCGGCCGGCAGCGATCGCTTCGCGCATCGCCCGATGCGAGCCCGCATTGCGCAGATGGTGATTGGTGCCGAGCACGACGCCGGCGGCCCTGGCCGCCGCGACCATCTTGCGGGCGTCGGCGCTGGTCAGCGCCAGTGGTTTTTCGCAAAGCACATGCTTTCCCGCCTCGATGGCGGCGAGTGTCTGTTCGAGATGCAATTCGTTGGTGGTCGAGATGTAGACGGCGTCGATGTCGGAGCCGAGCAATTCATCAATCGTCGCGACCGCCGCCGGAATGCGGTTTTCCCGAGCATAGGCGGTGGCCCGCTCCAGGCTGGAGCTCATCACTGCGGCGATCTCGCCGTCCGGCTGCGCGCGGATGGCGCCGATCATGAACTGTCTTGCGATCGTGCTGGCGCCGATCAGCCCCCAACTGAAGGTCATGCCGCGTCTCCCATTCCTGCGCAGCCATGCTCCTTGCGATCGGGGCCGCAACTTTCCCTGACCACGAGGTTGACGGCGCCGATATGATCCTCGGCGCGCGTGGTGCGCGATTGGATCATCTTCAGCACGACATGGGCGGCGCGCTCGCCGAGGCCGGCGGTGTTCACCGCGACGCTGGTCAGCGCCGGCATGTAGTGCTCGGCCTCGGCGACGTCGTCGAAGCCGACGACGGCAAAGTCCGCGCCAGGCTCCAGGCCGCGCTTGCGTAGCGCCAGCAAGACGCCGAAGGCGACCGCATCGTTGAAGCAAAGGGCTGCAGTCGGCGGCGCGGCCATGGCGAGCGCGGTTTCCAGGCAGGCAATGCCGCCCTTGCGGCTGGTTTCGCCCTCGAAGACCAGCCTGTCGGCCGGTGCGATGCCGAGCGCTTCACAGGCCTCGCGAAAGCCGCCCAGCCGCTCGTGATAGACGACAAGGTCGGACGAACCGCCGAAGAAGGCCAGCCGGCGGTGGCCCTTACCGATCAGATGGGCGGTAGCGAGATAGGCGCCGCGATGATTGTCGGGCGTGATCACCGGGATGCGGCTTTCGGGGAGGCGGCGCATGACGAAGACAACCGGAACGCCCGCGGTCTCAAGGCGGCGGAACGCGCCGGGCGTAGTGCCGCGCGCGGGAGACACGACGAGCCCGGCGACACCCTGCTCCATCAGCGATTTCAGAACCTCTTCTTGGCGCACCGGGTTTTCAGCCGTATTGGCGATGAAAGGCACGACGCCGGCCGACTGGAAGACGCGCTCCATGCCGACCGCCAGTTCGGCGAAGAACGGATTGGTGAGATCGTTGATGACCATGCCGATGACATTGGAATGGGCCTTGCGCAGATTGGCGGCGCCGCGGTTGTAGACGTAGCCGACGTCCTCGATCGCCTTGCGAACCTTGAGCGCAGTTTCAGGCCGGATCAGCCCGCTGCCTTGCAGCACCAGCGAAACCGTCGATTTGGACACGCCCGCCTCACGGGCTATGTCGAGTATCGTTGCCTTGGCCCGGCTGGCCATCCAGATCTGTCCTCCCGATGGTTTCTTATGCGATTTATTGGAACGATCTAATCCCTCCTATGGATTTGAGTCAATCGCGTTTTTGCGAATCCGTGAAAATGCGGCTCATGGCGCCCAATTGCCAAGGAGTGTATGGCTTTCTGCTGTTGCGCTGCCGCAATTGGACCGGCGCACGGCGGAGCGGCAAAGCATCTTGATTTATTGGAACGTTCCATTTAATAGGCGCTGGGAAGGGAGAGAGCCATGGACATCACCTTGCCAGGGGAAGGCGGCGGCCGCATCCGCTACCGGCTTGTCGGCCAGCCGGTGCAGCCTGCGGCCGGCGCGCGGTTCTCGCGCATCGCCTATGCCGCCGCCCATGTGGTCGCCGATCCTGTGGCGATGACCGATCCGTGGTCCCGGCCGGCAGTCGACTGGGACAAGACGATGGCGTTTCGCCGTCACCTTTGGCGGCTCGGCTTCCGCGTCGCCGAAGCGATGGACACCTCGCAGCGCGGCATGGGTTTCGACTGGGCAAATGCCAGGGAATTAATCCGCCGCTCGATCGCCGAGGCGCGCAGCGTCGACGGCGCCGATCTCGCGTCGGGCGCCGGCACCGACCATCTGGCGCCGGGCGCCGCGAGCACGCTCGCCGATGTCATCGCGGCCTATGAAGAGCAGCTCGGCTTCATCGAAGGACTTGGCGGCAAGGCGATCATGATGGCCAGCCGTGCACTGGCGGCGGTCGCCAAAGGGCCCGACGATTATGTCAGTGTCTACGACCGCATCCTGTCCCAGTCCTCCGGCAAGGTCATCCTGCACTGGCTGGGCGATATGTTCGACCCGGCGCTGAAAGGCTACTGGGGCAGCAGCGATTTCGAAACTGCGCTCGAGACGGTGATCGCGATCATCGAACGCCATGCCGGCAAGGTCGAAGGCATAAAGATATCGCTGCTCGATGCCGGCAAGGAGATCGCGCTCAGGGACCGGCTGCCCGAGGGCGTGGTGATGTTCACTGGCGACGACTTCAACTACCCCGAGCTGATCGCCGGCGACGGCGACAGGCATTCGCACGCGCTGCTCGGCATTTTCGATGCCATCGCGCCCGTCGCCAATGCGGCGCTGGCAAAGCTGGCCGACGGCGACCGCGCCGGCTATGACGCGCTGATGGTCCCGACAGTGCCGCTGTCGCGCAAGATCTTCGAGGCGCCGACCGAATATTACAAGGCCGGCATCGTTTTCATGGCATGGCTTAACGGCCATCAGGAGCACTTTTCGATGATCGGCGGCATGCAATCGGCGCGCGGCATCCGTCACTATGCCGATGTCTTTCGCCTTGCCGATCAGGCGGGGTTGCTGGCCGAGCCGGAACTCGCCATCGCCAGAATGACAAGCCTCTGCGCAGTAGCGGGTGTCTGATCGCTAGACGATACAGCGTCTGATCCAAACGCCTGGTTTGGGTGGTTTTGCGATTTGGCTTGTCTGGATAAATCTGTATGCGGTATGCGTCCGGCAACAGAGAAGCCGATCCGGCGCTCCGCCGGCCACTGGCAAAGCTGCCGTTCTGCATTGGGGTGAGTTGATGACCTTCGACCTTCAGGGCAAGCGCGTTTTTGTCGCCGGGCATCGCGGCATGGTCGGCTCGGCCATCCTGCGCAGATTGGCCGACGAGGATTGCGAGGTCCTGACCGCCTCGCGCGCCGAGCTCGATCTTCTCGACCAGGCCGGGGTGCGGCGCTGGATGGCCGACCGCAAGCCGGATGCAGTGGTGATGGCAGCGGCCAAGGTCGGCGGTATCCTGGCCAACGACAGGCTTCCGGTCGATTTTCTGCAGGACAACCTCGTCATGCAGAACAATGTCATCGACAGCGCCTTCCGTAACGAGGTGCAGAAGCTGCTGTTTCTCGGTTCATCCTGCATCTATCCCAAATTCGCGGCGCAGCCGATCTCCGAGGACGCCTTGCTGAGCGGCCCGCTCGAACCCACCAACGAATGGTATGCGATCGCCAAGATCGCCGGACTGAAACTGTGCCAGGCCTACCGGCGCCAATACGGTGTCGACTACATCTCGGCGATGCCGACCAATCTCTACGGCCCGGGCGACAATTTCGACCTCAATTCCAGCCATGTCGTGCCCGCTCTGATGCGCAAGGCGCACGAGGCCAGGCGCGCCGGCCGCAAGAGCCTGGAGGTGTGGGGATCGGGCACGCCGATGCGCGAATTCCTGCATGTCGACGACGCCGCCGACGCCCTGGTCTGGCTGTTGAAGAATTATGCCGGCGACAGCCACATCAATGTCGGCTCTGGGGAAGACATCACCATTGCCGACCTTGCCCGCACCATCGTGTCGGTCGCCGGCGCCGATGCCACGATCACATTCGATCCGACAAAGCCGGACGGCACGCCGCGCAAGCTGATGGACGTATCGCGCCTGTTCGCCACCGGCTGGCGCCCGCGCTACTCGCTGCGCAGCGGATTGGAACAGACCTATGCGTGGTTTCTGGAGCACGTCGAGACTGGCGATCTTCGCCTCGGCGCGGCCTGAGGTCGGTATTGGCGAGCTCGGCGTCAGGATCGGATCAGGCCGAGAACGTCAGCCGATGAAAACACCGACGGCCGATTGAGGGATTGTCTGGATGGTGGGCGTGACAGGGATTGAACCTGTGACCCCTGCAATGTCAATGCAGTGCTCTCCCGCTGAGCTACACGCCCATCCGAAGCCGCGCATACACCATTTTTGGTTCTGCACGTCAATAGCGGGAAAAGGGAAAGAATGGCTGGCTTGCCGGGCCGGTCAGGACGGGACAAAAAGCGCGTCAGGCGGCCTGCAGCATCTTTTCGACTTCGTTGACGAGGTCGCGCAGGTGGAACGGCTTCGACAGCACCTTGGCGTCTTTCGGCGCCTTCGAATCGGGGTTCAGCGCGACGGCGGCAAAGCCGGTTATGAACATCACCTTGAGGTCGGGGTCGATCTCGGTGGCGCGGCGGGCGAGTTCGATGCCATCCATCTCCGGCATGACTATGTCGGTCAAAAGCAGCGAAAAAGGTTCCTCGCGCAACCGCTCATAGGCGCTGGCACCATTGTCGAAATCGCTGACCTGATAGCCGGCGCGCTCCAGCGCCTTGACGAGGAACCGGCGCATGTCGTCGTCGTCTTCCGCCAGCAGAATGCGTGCCATCTTGTCCCGTCCGAATCACCCAACCGACAATGCCGTGCGGCAAGCCCGTTAACCATGCTGTATATGAGGAGGTGACGGTAAACATCAAGTGAACGTTGGGCGCACAATCCTGATTTGGCTAGCGCTTCGGCGGCTGGACATGCGGGCGGCGAGGTGGCACTTTCCTATCATGATGCATTGGTATTTCCGGGTTCGTTCAAATTGAAAACGGCAGCCGAGGATTTTTCGGTCGTTCCACCCTTCGAAATCCGATCGGGCGCCGAACAGCGCGTTCCCTTCCTCTTCAACTCGCCGCATAGCGGCCGCTACTATCCGGACCGGTTCATGGCGATGGCCAAGCTGGACCGCAACGCCATCCGCCGCTCCGAGGACTGCTATGTCGAGGAATTGTTCGGCGGTGCCGTCGCGCTCGGGGCGCCGATGCTGGCGGCAAACTTCCCGCGCGCCTATCTCGACGTCAACCGGGAGCCGTGGGAACTCGACCCGCGCATGTTCGCCGAACCGGTGCCGTCCTTCTGCAACATCCGCTCGGCGCGGGTGGCCGGCGGGCTCGGCACCGTGCCCAAGCTGGTCGGCGAGGGGCTCGACATCTATTCCGGCCGCTTGCCGCTGGCAGAAGCCGTCGCGCGCATCGAAGCGGTCTACAAGCCCTATCACGAGACGCTGAAGCGGCTCTTGACCAGAACGCATGCGCGCTTCGGCTACGCCGTGCTGATAGACTGCCACTCGATGCCGGCAAGCATAAGAGTTGGCGACAGCGGATTGCGGCCGGATTTCATCGTCGGCGACCGTTTCGGCATCTCGGCCGCGGCGGCGTTGACCGAGACGGCGATCGGCCTGCTCACCGGCATGGGCTACAGCGTTGCCCACAACAAGCCCTATGCCGGAGGCTTCATTACCGAGCACTATGGCCGGCCCGTGCGCCATCTGCATGCTCTGCAGATCGAGGTCAATCGCGGGCTCTACATGAATGAGCGGACGTTCCAGAGATCAGCTGGTTTCGACGCGTTGGCCGACGACCTGGCGCGGTTTTCGGCCGAGTTGATGGCAATGCCGGATCATCATTTCGTCGATCTGCCGCTGGCCGCCGAATAGCGGCCGGAATCGCGGCATTCGCCGCTCATGTGGCAGCGTAAAAAGCGTAAAAAAAGACCGCATCGTTTGCACGACACGGTCGAAGTCTAGGGAGGAAACGCCCAAGGAGGGCATGGACAGGAACCCCTGTCCGAGAACAAACGTATTGTGCGCTGCACAAATGTCAAGGCACGTTCCGGCTTTTTTAATTCACTGTGAAGTGGAAATTGCATTTCCATGATGACTGCGTTGCATTCGAGCAACAGTTGGCGTCGTGCGAAAGGCTCCGAATGCCCTTGTTTCGGTACAAAACGCCCTTGTTTCGGCACAAATCCGTAGGCAAACCGGCATCTCAAACATGCTGGAGCGGGAGAATCAGTTGGACATCAGCATCGAGTTCATGCGGCGCATTGCGCGTGCCGCCGCAGCCGAGACCTTGCCGCGCTTCCGCAATCAGGGCGCGGTCACCAACAAGGAGCGCGGCAGCTTCGACCCGGTCACCGAGGCCGACCGCGAGGCCGAGCGCGCCATCCGGGTGCTGATCAGCGAGCAGTACCCCGATCACGGAATTCTCGGCGAGGAACATGGCAGCGAAAACATCTCCAGCCGGCATGTCTGGGTGATCGATCCGATCGATGGCACACGCGCCTTTATTTCCGGCCTGCCGGTATGGGGCACGCTGGTCGGGCTGACGGTCGACGGCGATGCCGTCGCCGGCATGATGTCGCAGCCCTTCACCGGCGAGCTGTTCTACGCCAACGCTTCCGGCTCGCATTATGAAGGTCCTGGTGGCCCGCGAAAACTCACGACGCGCAAGACCACAAATCTCGCCGACGCGACGCTGTTCACCACCACGCCGGCGCTGTTCAAGGGAGACGCGCGCCTGCGCTACGACTTGTTCGAGCAACAGGTCCAGCTCGCCCGCTACGGCACCGACTGCTATGCCTTCGCCATGGTGGCGGCAGGCAGCGTCGATATCGTTGCCGATCCGGGATTGAAGCCCTACGACATCGTTGCGCTTATCCCGATCATCGAGAAGGCAGGCGGCGTCGTCACCACTTTCGAGGGCGGACCGGCGGAAAAGGGCGGCGACATCCTGGCGGCGGCGACGCCGGAGCTGCACGCAGCAGCGATGGCGGCGCTGCGCGGCTGAGGATCCGTATACCCAAGCGTCTGTTTTGCGCAAATCCGACGGAAACCGTGGTACGGTTCTAAAGCGCGTCGGGTTTGAATCGACTCATGGGAGACGCGCTCGTTTGGATGTCGTATCGCAAAACCGCTGCGCACTTTTGCGGGGCATGCATTAGCTATCGGCAGGCCAAGCGTCCGAGAGACGCAGGCCCCACAAAATGAGCACGAAAGAGATGAGGCCGGTCGGCGCAGACGAATACGCCACGCCTTTGATGACGGTTTCCTGAAAGGCACTTCCGTGGAAGGCTCCGGCCGCCAACGGCATTGTCTCGTTGCCGGCCCCCCAGGCGCTGGCGATCACGTAGGCGGCCAGGATCGCCAAAGCCGAATAGATCAGCAGCCAGAACGCAATCCGCGACATCGCCGCGCCGAGATTGAGCCTAGACCATGTGAGGCCTAGCGCCAGCAAAAGAACGCCCTCCAGGGCGCTGAGCGTGTGCGCGGACAGTCCGAGCCGCGGTGCGGCGAGGTAGGGTATTGCAAACCCTTCGAATGACGAAAACAGCAGCAGCGCGACGCCAATCTGCAGTAGCCGATGCCCCTGACGTGACAGCGTGTTCGATGCGTTCATGGTCGTTTTTCTCCCGGTCTCTGCCGAATTGCCGCCAATCTCTTTGGCCGCTACCTAGCGCTCGATGCCTGAACGGGAATAAGGGGCAAGCTGCGCCGGGCAAGCAACCCGCGCAGGCTTTGTTGCCGGGCGCGGGCGAAGCGGTCAAACAGCGTCGCCGGTTCCTGGGATGAAAGCATCGAATGCCGCAAGCAGTTGCTCGCGATAGAGGTCGGCTTCCTGCAGGATCTCGTGGCGAGCGCCGTCGATCATCACTAGCGAGCCGACGCGCAGACGTCTTGCATAGGCTTCGACTGCCCTGGTCGAGACGACCTGGTCGGCGCCGGCGGCGATCATCAGCAATGGCACCTGGACCTTGGCCATGAAATCCCGGTCGCTGACGATCAAGGACGCCTCCGTGGCCGCCTTCAGCCAGCAGATCGTCGGTCCGCCGAGCGCCAGCTGCGGATAGGTTTCGTAGATCAGCGTGTTGCGTCGATAGCGTTCCGGGTCGCTGGTCAGCTTGTTTATGGCGAAGGGCACCGATTCCTTCGGCCGCGGCCCCCATGCGGCATAGAGCCGGCCAAGGCCGAGAAGGCAGAACAGCGAACAGATGCGGCGAACGGTTTTTACCGAAACCGGGAGGTCAGGCACGGTGAAGAACGGTGCGATCAGCACCATGCGACGTACGCGGTTCGCCATTGAGGGTGCGGCGAGCAGCGCAATTACCGCCCCGGCCGAATGGGCCAGTATGTAGTAGGGTCCCCGGCAATCGGGCAGCACGATCTCTTCGAAGAACTGCTCGAGATCGCCGGTATAGTCGAAAAAGCTTCGGACGTAGCCGCGCTGGCGATCGCCGATCATCCGGTCGGAAGCGCCTTGGCCGCGCCAGTCGAGGGTCGCCACGCCAAAACCCCGGTCGGCAAGGTTGCGAATGGTCTCGAAATACTTCTCGATGCACTCGTTGCGGCCGGTCAGGACGACGACGGTGCCCTTCATCGGGCGGGCAACCGCGGCAAACAGCCCATAGCGGATCTTCTTGCCGTCGCGCGTGGTGAAGAAGCCGCCGGCCGCGTTTTCCGGCAGCGGATTGCCTGGAGTTTCGTAGAACAGGGAGGGCTGGGGGAACAGATCGGTCATACGGTGTTTGCTTGGCGTCGGTGACGGCGTGGGCGCAAGTCAGGCATAAACGCCCATGCGCCAAAAGCAAAGGAATTCGGGACGCCGGGGACGTTGACCCAGGCAGCGAACAAGTAAGGCCGGAAGCAACCTAGGGCGTGCTTCCGGCCTCTGTCGACCCGGGAGGAAGGGACGTTACACCCGGTTCGGCCTCGTCGTGTCGCCTTCTCAGGCGACCTGTTTCTGATCTCGAGAACAGTTTTAATGCCGTCTGGCTGAACGCTCGCCGAAGCCACGGTTCATCTGCCGTTCATCGGCATCGGGACGTGATCAGGGGCCGATGCGGTTCGGACGCGGGCAAATCTTGAAATGCCGTCGCCCGCTTCCCAAATTTGTTATGCGGCCGCCAATGTCGGGGCCGCTGGCCCATCCGGAACGCCGTCACGGGTTTCGCACTGGCCATACGCAAACCTTGTTGCTCAACAGGAGAACACACCATGCGTCACGTTGATTTTTCCCCGCTCTACCGTTCGACCGTCGGTTTTGACCGGCTGTTCACCATGCTCGATTCGCTTGCGCAGCCGGAAGGCCAAACCTATCCGCCTTACAACATCGAGCGCACCGGTGAGGACGCCTATCGCATCTCGATGGCTGTGGCCGGCTTCTCGGAAGATGAGATTTCGATCGAAGCTCACCGCAATGTGCTGACCGTCAAGGGTGAGCGCAAGGAGGAAGGCAATGGCGAAGGCTCCGAACTGCTCTATCGCGGTATCGCCAGCCGAGCCTTCGAGCGCCGCTTCCAGCTTGCCGATCACGTCGAGGTTGTCGGCGCCGCGCTGAAGAACGGCCTGCTTTTTGTCGACCTCAAGCGCAACATCCCCGAAGAGCTGAAGCCGCGCAAGATCGCGATCACCTCGGCTCCGGCCAAGGCCAAGCAGATCGAGGCCAAGACCGCCGCCTAAATCGGGCAGCTAAACTCCCCGGGACGCCAACTCCCCGGGAAAAAGGGGCGGTGCAGCAAATGCGCCGCCCCTTTTTGTGGTGGTAAGACTTGCTATCCGGCGAGCAGGTAGCCGAAACGGTCGACCTCGTCGGCCGTGGTCGCGAAGCTGGTGACGAAGCGATAGAGAGCTTCGTCCTCGCCGACATGGTTGTCGTAGCCGAGCGGCCTATGCCAGTCGTGGAACACGGCGCCTGCTGCTTGCACTCTTTCGGCCTCGGCCTTTTTCATGACCGCGAAGACCTCGTTCGCCTGCGGTAGCCAGGCCAGCCGGGCTGAAGGGGAATCTTCGATCGCCGCGGCTAGGCGTGCCGCCATCGCATTGGCGTGCCGTGCCGTGTCGAGCCATAGCCCACCCCTGAAATAAGCATCGAATTGCGCGGCGATGAAGCGCGATTTCGAGAACAGTTGGGCGGCGCGCTTGCGCAAAAACGCCAATTCCTTGGCTCGCTCGAGGTCGAACAGCACGATCGCCTCGGCGCACCAGCAGCCATTCTTGGTGCCGCCGAAGGAAAGGATGTCGACGCCGTGCTTCCAGGTCATTTCCGCCGGCGTCGTTCCCAGCGCGACGAGCGCATTGGCAAAGCGGGCCCCGTCCATGTGCAGCGGCAATCCGTGCTGCTTTGCAATCGCCGAAATCCTGGCGATTTCGTTCAGCGTGTACACGGTGCCGACCTCGGTCGATTGGGTGATCGAAACCGCCATCGGCCGCCCGGAATGGACGTTTTCGGGTGCGAAACGGTCCACTGCCCGTTCCAGATCGCCGGCATCGATCTTGCCGAGTGCGCCGTCGATTGTATAAAGCCGCGAACCGCCGGTGAAATATTCCGGTGCACCGCATTCGTCCTCGATGACATGCGATTCGCGATGGCAGAAGGAAATGCCGCCTGGCTTGTTGTAGGTAGTCAGCGACAGCGAATTGGCAGCGGTGCCGGTGGCCACGAAAAACACCGCGACCTCGCATTCGAAGATTTCACTGAAGCGCTGGTAAACGGCCTTGTCGAGGACGCCGTCGCCATAGGCGGTGGAGAAGCCGTCGGTATGGGCCGACAGGCCGGCAGCGATACGGGGATGGGCGCCTGCCCAATTGTCGGAAGCGAAAATCATGCGTCTGCCTATGCTGGGAAAATTGGTGCGAGCTTGGCCGCTTTCGCATGCCGGCCGCAAGTGGCAGATGCCGAAAATCCGCTAAAGCCAGCGAAAGCCAGACCGTAGATGCAGCGACTGAAGGTTACGCTGTCGCCGCGTTCCGCGCAATTTTCTGTCGCCAACGCTCCAATAATTTTGTGAATCGGTCTTGTATGCGCTTAAGATTTCTGTCATAAAAATTTAGGACAGTAGTGCTGTCTTATTTTGTCGCACAAAACTGGCCGCATTGGCATATGATTGCGCCTCTACGGCCATTGCCGCGAGCGACAGCTAGACAGCCTGGCTCTGGCCTGTACGAATACCATATGCGAACCATGCGGAAAGCCGCACGGTCGGCAAGAATTTCGCCAGACGTGCCGCAAGATTGAAAGGGGAGCCACGCGCTTCCCGACGGAAACCAGCGCCCGAAAGGGACGGAACGGAGGACACGACGATGACGGACATGACGCCATCTGCGACGAAGGCCGCGCAGACGAAAGCGGCAGTCGTCAAAAATCCGTCCCTGACCAATATTGGGCGAACCAGCACCGGCTATGCCGCGCACGGCCTCTACGATCCGCGCAACGAGCATGATGCCTGCGGCGTCGGCTTCATCGTCAACATGAAGGGCGTGAAGTCGCATCAGATCGTCGAGGACGGCCTTGCCGTGCTCGAAAACCTGACGCATCGCGGGGCCGTCGGCGCCGATCCGCTGGCCGGCGATGGCGCCGGCGTGCTGGTGCAGCTTCCAGACCGTTTCTTCCGCGAAGAGATGGCAGCCCAGGGCATCGAACTGCCGCCGGCCGGTCAGTACGGTGTCGGACACTGGTTCATGCCGCAGGATGCAGCACTTCGTGCTCACATCGAGGACATCATTGCCGAATCGGCGCAGTCCGAGGGGCTTCCGCTCATCGGTTTCCGTGATGTGCCCGTCGACAATTCGTCCTTGTCGACGGCGCCTGATATCGTGGCGTCCGAGCCGTTCCATCGTCAGATATTCATCGGCCGTACAGCCGACATTCTTGACGACGAGGAGTACGAGGCCAGGCTCTATCTGTTGCGCAAGGTGATATCGGGCCGCATCTACGCCGAGAACGACAACAAGGACATCGGTTCCTACTGCGTGTCGCTGTCGGCGCGCACCATCGTCTACAAGGGCATGTTCCTGGCCTACCAGGTCGGCGCCTATTACAAGGACCTCACCGATCCGCGCTTCGAAACCGCGCTGATCCTGGTCCACCAGCGCTTCTCGACCAACACGTTCCCGTCGTGGAAGCTGGCGCATCCCTACCGCATGGTCGCGCACAATGGCGAGATCAACACCGTGCGCGGCAACAACAACTGGATGGCGGCGCGACAGGCGTCCGTCGATTCCGAACTGTTCGGCAACAACATCTCGAAGCTTTGGCCAATCTCCTACGACGGCCAGTCAGACACCGCCTGCTTCGACAATGCGCTCGAGTTCCTGTTCCAGGGCGGGTACAGCCTCAGCCACGCCATGATGATGCTGATCCCGGAAGCCTGGGCCGGCAACAAGCTCATGGATGCCGACCGCAAGGCTTTCTATGAATACCATGCCGCGCTGATGGAGCCGTGGGACGGACCGGCGGCGGTGGTCTTTACCGATGGCCGCCAGATCGGCGCCACGCTCGACCGCAACGGTCTGCGCCCGGCACGCTACATCGTCACCGACGATGACCGCGTCATCATGGCCTCGGAAGCCGGCGTGCTGCCGGTGCCGGAGGAGAGGATTGTCAAGAAGTGGCGGCTGCAGCCCGGCCGTATGCTTCTGATCGACCTCGAGAAGGGCCGCATCGTCTCTGACGAGGAGCTCAAGTCGGAGATTGCGACCAGGCATCCGTACAAGAGCTGGCTCGCCAACACGCAGCTCATCCTCGAAGACCTGAAGCCGGTCGAGCCGCGCGAATTGCGCAGGGATGTCAGCCTGCTCGATCGCCAGCAGGCGTTCGGCTACAGCCAGGAAGACACCAAGCTGTTGATGTCGCCGATGGCGACCACTGGCCAGGAAGCCGTGGGATCGATGGGCACCGACACGCCGATCTCGGCGATGTCGGACAAGTCGAAGCTGCTCTACACCTATTTCAAGCAGAACTTTGCTCAGGTCACCAACCCGCCGATCGACCCAATCCGCGAGGAGTTGGTGATGAGCCTGGTGTCCTTCATCGGGCCGCGGCCCAACATCTTCGACCTGGTTGGCAATTCGCGCCGCAAGCGGCTCGAGGTGCGCCAGCCGATCCTGACCAATGGCGATCTCGAAAAGATCCGCTCCATCGGCCACACCGAGGACCGGTTCGACACCAAGACGATCGACATTACCTATGGCTCGAACGAGGGCGCAGCGGGCATGCAGGGTGCCATCGACCGCTTGTGTGAGCGGGCGGAGGCGGCGGTCGCCGGCGGCTACAACATCATCATCCTGTCCGACCGCCAGGTCGGGCCGGACCGGATCGCCATCCCGGCGCTTCTGGCGACAGCCGCGGTGCACCACCACCTGATCCGCAAGGGATTGCGCACTTCGGTCGGGCTGGTCGTGGAATCCGGCGAGCCGCGCGAAGTGCATCATTTCTGCTGCCTTGCCGGCTATGGCGCCGAGGCGATCAACCCTTATCTTGCCTTCGACACGCTGCTCGATATGCACAAGCGTGGCGAACTGCCGAAAGAGGTGGACGCCTACGAAGTGGTCTCCCGCTACATCAAGTCGATCGGCAAGGGCATCCTCAAGGTGATGTCCAAGATGGGCATCTCGACCTACCAGTCCTATTGCGGCGCGCAGATCTTCGACGCCATCGGGCTGAAGACCGATTTCGTGCAGCAATACTTCACCGGCACCGCGACACTGATCGAGGGCGTCGGACTGGACGAGATCGCGGCCGAGACGCTCAGCCGCCATACCGATGGTTTCGGCAACGACCCGGTGCTGCGCAACAGCCTCGAGGTGGGCGGCGAATACGTGTTCCGCATGCGCGGTGAAGCACACATCTGGTCGCCGGATGCGGTGGCCACCTTGCAGCACGCCGTGCGCCAGGGCTCGTGGGAAACGTTCAAGGACTATTCCGCCCAGATCGACAGCGAGACGGCCCGTGCCCAGACCATTCGCGGCCTGTTCAAGATCAGGCTCGCGGAAGAAACTGGGCGCAAGAAGGTTTCGCTCGACGAGGTCATGCCGGCGGCCGACATCGTCAAGCGGTTCTCGACCGGGGCGATGTCCTTCGGCTCGATCTCCAGGGAAGCGCACACGACGCTGGCGCGCGCCATGAACGCCATCGGCGGCAAGTCGAACACCGGCGAGGGCGGCGAAGAGGCCGACCGCTATCTGCCACTGCCGGGCGGCGGCAAGAACCCCGAACGCTCGGCGATCAAGCAGGTCGCCTCGGGACGCTTTGGCGTCACGGCGGAGTATCTTGTCAATTCCGACATGATGCAGATCAAGGTCGCGCAAGGGGCAAAGCCCGGCGAGGGCGGCCAGTTGCCGGGCCACAAGGTCGACGCGACCATCGCCAAAGTCAGGCATTCGACGCCGGGCGTCGGCCTGATCTCGCCGCCGCCGCATCACGATATCTATTCGATCGAGGATCTGGCGCAGCTCATCTACGACCTAAAGAACGTCAATCCGGCGGCGGACGTATCGGTCAAGCTGGTCTCGGAAGTCGGTGTCGGCACGGTTGCGGCCGGCGTCGCCAAGGCGCGTGCCGATCACATCACCATATCAGGCTATGACGGCGGCACTGGCGCTTCACCGCTGACCTCGCTCAAGCACGCCGGCAGTCCGTGGGAAATGGGCCTTGCCGAGACGCACCAGACGCTGGTGCTCAACGGCCTCAGGTCGCGCGTCGCGCTGCAGGTCGATGGCGGCCTGCGCACCGGGCGGGACGTTGTCATCGGCGCGCTGCTCGGCGCCGACGAGTTCGGTTTCTCGACCGCGCCGTTGATCGCGGCCGGCTGCATCATGATGCGCAAGTGCCATCTCAACACCTGCCCGGTCGGCGTCGCGACGCAGGACCCGGTACTGCGCAAGCGCTTCAAGGGCACGCCCGAGCACGTCATCAACTTCTTCTTCTATGTGGCGGAAGAGGTGCGGGCGCTGCTCGCCGAGATGGGCTACACCCATCTCGACCAGATCATCGGCGACACCGACCTTCTGGAAAAGCGCGAGCTGATCCAGCACTGGAAGGCGCGCGGGCTCGACTTCAGCAAGATGTTCTACAAGCCGGATGCGCCGCACGAGGCGGTGCACTGGACCGAGCGGCAGAAGCATCCGATCGACGACGTGCTCGACCGCAAGCTGATCGAACTGGCAAAGCCGGCGCTCGAAGCCAGGCAGCCAGTCAGCATCGAACTGCCGATCCGCAACGTCGACCGTTCGACCGGCGCCATGCTGTCGGGTGAAGTGGCAAAGCGCTTCAAGCACAAGGGCCTGCGCGAGGACACGATCTCGGTCAAGCTCACCGGCACGGCCGGCCAGTCCTTCGCCGCCTTCCTGGCGCGCGGCGTCTCGTTCGAACTGGTAGGCGCGGCCAACGACTATGTCGGCAAGGGCCTGTCGGGCGGCCGCATCGTCATCCGTCCGCCGGAGAACACGAAAATCGTTGCTGCCGAGTCCATTATTGTCGGCAATACCGTGCTCTACGGCGCGACCGAGGGCGAGGCCTATTTCTGCGGCGTCGCCGGCGAGCGTTTTGCCGTGCGCAATTCGGGCGTCGCCGCCGTCGTCGAAGGCGTCGGCGACCATGGCTGCGAATACATGACCGGCGGTATCGTCGTCGTCATCGGCCAGACCGGTCGCAACTTCGCCGCCGGCATGTCGGGCGGCGTCGCCTATGTGCTCGACGAGGCGGGCGATTTCGCCGAACGCTGCAACATGGCGATGGTCGAGCTGGAGCCGGTTCCGGAAGAGGACGACCTGATGGAAAAGCTGCTCCACCATGGCGGCGATCTCGACCACAAGGGCCGTGTCGACGTATCCGGCGATATGACCAGCCATGACGAGGAGCGGCTCTACCAGTTGATCTCCAACCACGTCCACTACACGGGCTCGGAACGAGGTCGCGAAATCCTCGACGATTGGGCGATTTTCCGGCCGAAATTCCGGAAGATCATGCCGGTCGAATACCGCCGCGCGCTGATCGAGATGGAACGTATGCGCATGAACGTGGCGGCGGAATAGATTTGGAAATTGCCGGGAAGCCATGCGTCCCGGCAACCATCTTCATCAACAATCCTGACCTCGGACTGAAGGTTGCCACGGCTGCCTTATGAGGTTAACGGGTGCGTCGCCAGGCGTGCCTTCCGGACAGCAGGGACTGGACTATGGGCAAGGTAACAGGGTTTCTCGAGATCGATCGGCAGGTGCACAAGTACCAGCCGGCTTCCGACCGCATCCGGCATTTCCGCGAGTTCACGCTGCCGATGTCGGATAAGGAGGTCGAGAAACAGGCGGCGCGCTGCATGGATTGCGGCATTCCGTATTGCCATGGACCGACCGGCTGCCCGATCCACAACCAGATCCCGGACTGGAACGACCTCGTCTACAATGGCGACTGGGACAACGCGATCCGCAACCTGCATTCGACCAACAATTTTCCGGAATTCACCGGCCGCATCTGTCCGGCACCTTGCGAGGAAGCCTGCACGCTGAACCTCGAGGACATTCCGGTCGCCATCAAGACGATCGAGCAGGCGATTGCCGACAAGGCCTATGAAACCGGCCATATCCGGCCCTATCCGCCGGAACGGAAGACCGGCAAGCGCGTCGCGATCATCGGCTCGGGGCCGGCCGGCATGGCGGCCGCCCAGCAACTCGGCCGCGCCGGCCATGACGTTCACGTCTATGAGCGCGAGAGCCGGCCGGGCGGGCTGATGCGCTACGGCATCCCCGACTTCAAGATCGAGAAGCATTATATCGACCGGCGCATCGAGCAGATGCAGGGCGAGGGTGTCAGCTTCCATTGCGGCGTCAATGTCGGCGTCGACAAGCCGGTCGCCGAACTGCTCGCCGAATACGACGCGGTGCTCTATTGCGGCGGTTCCGAAACGCCGCGCCCGGCCAACATCCCGGGCGACGATCTCGACGGCGTGCACGACGCGATGCCCTATCTGGTGCAGCAGAACAAGCGCATCGGCGGCGAGCCGATCCAGTCGGTGGCATGGCCGTCGCGCCCGATCGTCGCCGGCGGCCAGCATGTCGTCGTCGTCGGCGGCGGCGACACTGCCTCCGACTGCGTCGGTACCGCCTTCCGCCAGGGCGCGGTGCGCGTCACCCAGCTCGACATCCGGCCGCAGCCGCCGGAAAAGGAAGACAAGCTGTCGGTCTGGCCCTACTGGGCGACCAAGATGCGCACCTCATCCTCGCAGGCCGAAGGCGCCGAGCGCGAATTCCAGGTGGCGACGCTTGAATTCATCGGCGAAGACGGCCAGCTGACCGGGGTCAAATGCTGCGAGGTCGACGAAAAGCGCAAGCCGATCGCCGGCACCGAATTCGTCATCCGCGCCGATCTCGCGTTCATCGCCATCGGCTTTGCCGGGCCGGCCGCTCGAGGGCCGGTGTCGGAACTCGACGGGCAGATGACGATCGTCACCGACAGCCGCCGTTCGAAGAACGTCGAGGCCAATGACCGCGATTACAGAACCAGCGTCGAAAGGCTCTATGCGGCTGGCGACGTGCGGCGCGGCCAGTCGCTGGTCGTCTGGGCAATCCGCGAGGGCCGCCAGGCGGCGCGCGCCATCGATGAGGCTCTGATGGGATCGAGCGTGCTGCCGCGCTGAGTCCGTTCCGAAACTCTACAGAAAGAGTCGCCGGTTTTACTGCCGGATCGCCGTCGTCGTGTCGGATGCAGCAGCCGCAGTCGCAGGTTGTATCTTGGGCGGCCACGAGAAATCGTCGGCGCGGCCGGGCGAGGCGTCGGTCGCCTTGCCCTCGACGATCAGCTTTTCGCCGGGCAAATTCTTGTCCGCCTTTGCCGGCGGGGCGGCGCCGAGAAGTTCCGAGCCGCCGTCCAGCGCCGGATCGCTGAGCAGCATCGGCACAGTGCGATCGGCGGCTATCGGTGCGGCAGCAGGTGCCGGCGCCTCGACGGGAGCGCCGGCCGGGGCAGAAGCTGTGACCACGCTTCCCGGAGCGGCCAGCCCAAGGATCTTCATCAGCGGCTTTTCGGTGTAGAAGGCGAGCTTGCGCTTGCCGGCCTTCGACATGTTGATGCCGTCGTCGGAGCGCAGGCGCACCGATTGGCCGTTTATGTCCGGTCCGCTGGTGATAAAGGCGCCGTTCTCGTCGACGAACCCGTCCCAGACATCGACGAATTCGCCGCCGTGGCTTTCGGCGGACGAGCGGTAGATGTCGTTGAAGGCCAGCATGTCGGAGGTCATTTTCGAGACCCGGAAGGCCGGCATGCCAACCCACAGATACGGCACCTTGGCTGAAGCGATGGCTTTGCCGAGCGCTTCGGTCCGGCGCTCGTACTCCTTGGTCCAGTTTTCGGATCGCGGCTGCTCACGCACATCGCCGACGCGCATCTGCTGACGGTCGTTCGATCCGAGCATGACGACGACGGCTGCCGGTTTTTCGGCAGCGATCAGCGACTTGACCTGTTCGGGCCAGTTGTAGACATCGTCGCGCACGAAGCCGGACGAGCCGTTGGCGCGGACGACAATCCTGACGCCGGTGTTTTCGGCAAAGGCGGCGTCGAGCCCCTCAGCCAGTCCAGACGCCATGAAATCGCCGACCACCAGAACGACGCGCGCATCGGGCGCCTTCTCGGCCACCGGGGTTGTCGGCTCGGCCGGCGCCGGCCGGCGAACGGACCGGGGCTTCCTCAGCTTGGGTCTGGGCTTTGTTCTCTGGAATTCTCTCGGGAATTCGGGCGGCGGCTGCTCAAACCGCTCGCTTCTGCGCGGAAACAACAGGTCGCGCAGCGACCAGCCACGACTTTCCGGCTCCTGCGCCATGGCCGAGGTATGAAAGGCGCTGGCCGCGCCGACTGCCAGAACGACGATCGCCAGAACGAGGATCGGCACGCGACGAACGATCAACCGGATGCGCGCAGCCGAAACCAATCACCCTCTCCATCCCGTAACCGGCTCTAGTTTTGCCTGAGCCATTTGAGCACTTCCTTGCTCGGATACCCGTCCTGGGTCAAGCCGGCCTTTGCCTGGAAGGCCATGATGGCGGTTTTCGATCCGTCACCGATCTTGCCATCGAACTTGCCGTCGTAATAGCCGTGCTCGGAAAGTCGCTTCTGAAGCTCCTGCCTTTCCTCGAAGGAGAGCTTGGTAAACGGTCGCTTCCAGTCCTGCACAAGCCCGCCATAGCCGGCGATTTCGTCGGCAAGAAGGCCCACGGCGAGCGCATATTTGTCGGCATTGTTGTAGCGCTTGATGACCGAGAAATTCTTGATCATCAGGAAAGCCGGCCCGCCCCGGCCACCGGGCAGCTTCAACGTCGCCTTGTCCCCACCGTTCTTGAATGGCTTGCCGTTGGCACGGGTGACGCCAAGCGCCTGCCATTGCGACAGCGACTTCGAGCCCCCGGGCAGCTTCTTGCCGTCCGGAAGGCTGACCTCATAACCCCAGGTCTTGCCTGCCTGCCAGCCGTTCTTCCTCAGCAAATTGGCGGCTGTCGCCAGTGCGTCGGGAATCGAATTCCAGATGTCGCGCTTGCCGTTGCCGTCCATATCGACCGCATAGGACAGGTAGCTGGTGGGGATGAACTGGGTATGACCCATCGCGCCGGCCCAAGAGCCGCTGAGATGGCTTTCGTCGATGTCGCCGGTCTGCAGGATCTTCAGCGCCGCGATCAGCTGGGTGCGGGCAAATTTCGCGCGCTTCGGGTCGGCATAACCAAGCGTCGCCAGCGAGCGCACGACATTGCGCATGATGTCATCGCGCTTGAGGGTTTCGCCGTAGTTCGACTCCATCGACCAGATGGCCAGCAGGATGTAGCGGTCGACGCCATATCTTGCCTCGATCCTGTCCAGCCACGGCTTCCATTTCCTTGCCATCTGCTGGCCGACGGCGACCGACTGGTCATGGACGCGGTTGTCGAAATAATCCCAGGCGGGTGCGGTGAATTCGGGTTGAGTACGGGCCTTTTCCAGCACCATCGGATCAGCATCGCTGATGCCCTTGAATGCCTGGTCGTAGACGGAGCCGGAAACGCCGCTCGCCACGGCGGTAGCACGGAAGCTGGCGACCCATTGGCGGAAGCCGGCATCGGCAAAAGCCGGCCCGCTGGGCATGAGCAAGGCAAGCGAGAGGCTGGCGGCCGTCAGGACGCTGGTGAAGCGCCTTGCGACGTTGCGAACGGACATCTTTTCCTCCTTCTTTATCTCAGGAAGACTATTCATCGCCGAACCCGGTTAGCATTTGGTTTACCATAGGTGCCGTCCGGGATGAAAAGATGCGTCGACGCTTTACCAGCTGAGATTTCTGTCCCGTCGTTCAGTAATGCTCGATTTCGGCATGAAAATGTCTCGAATCGGGATTGCCGAACCGGCATGCAAATGGATAATTGGCACATGAAGAGAGTTCGCAAGGCAGTATTCCCGGTTGCCGGTCTCGGCACGCGCTTTCTCCCCGCCACCAAGGCCATTCCCAAGGAAATGCTGACGGTCGTCGACAGGCCGGTCATCCAGTATGTGGTCGATGAGGCGCGCGAAGCCGGGATCGAGCATTTCATCTTCGTGACCGGCCGCAACAAGGCGGTCATCGAGGATCACTTCGATGTCCAGTTCGAGCTCTACGACACGCTTGCGCAGCGTGGCAAGGATGATCAGCTCGCCCGCCTGCAGCGGCTGCAGCCGGCGCCGGGGCAGACCAGCTTCACCCGCCAGCAGGTGCCGCTCGGCCTTGGCCACGCCGTCTGGTGCGCGCGCGAGCTTGTCGGCGACGAGCCCTTTGCGCTGCTGTTGCCCGACATGATCATGCAGTCGGAAAAAAGCTGCATGAAGGACATGGTCGAGCTTTACGCCGAGACCGGCAACAACATCGTCGCCGTGCAGGAATGCGATCCCGCCGAGGCGCACAAATACGGCATTGTCGGCCGTGGCGAGGACGCCCATCACGGTTTCAGCATCACCGGCATGGTGGAAAAGCCGAAGACCGGCACCGCGCCGTCGAACCTCTTCATCAACGGGCGCTATATCCTGCAGCCGGAGATATTCAAGATACTCGAAGGCCAGGAAAAAGGCGCCGGCAACGAGATCCAGCTCACCGATGCAATGCTGAAGCTGCAGAAGCAACAGCCCTTCTACGGCTACCACTACCGCGGGCGGACGTTCGACTGCGGCTCGCCCGAAGGCTTCGTCGAGGCCAACGTTGCCTTCGCACTGTGGCGCAGCGACATGAATGCAAGCATGGCCGGTGTCATTCGCACGCTTCTCGACGAACTCGCGCCGTCAGAACGCCGCGGCGTAGCCTTCTAGCTTCAACACCGGTTCGCGCTGACTGGCTAAAGTGCGCCGCATTCGACCAGCCTTATGCGATGCGCTTTAGGTTCTTGTTTTATGCATGTCGTTATCGCAAAACCGCTGCACACTTTTGCGCGACATGCATTAGCGCTGCAACTTCAAGCCGACGAAGATACTGTTGGCCGTGTAGTCGCGTCCAACCAGGTTGCTGGTCAGTTTTTCAGTCCTGACGCGGGTGGTGAGCCCGGCATAGCGGTTCAGCCACCATGTCAGCCCAGCCTCGGCGCTCAGCGTCAAATCATGATCGTCGGAGCCGGTATAGTCGCGCCATTCAACGCCGAGAGCGGCATTTCCGGTCAGGTTGGCGCGGATTTGCCGCTCGCCGGTGAGGCTGCTGGAATAGAGCATGTCGCCGCTTTCGCCCGCGTTCGTCGTGTTCTCGGCGGTCGTCTGTGCGGTGAGGCCGATCGTGGTGCCGCGTTCCGGCGACCATTTGAGATCGGCATTAACCGTCGCGCCCGAAATCGCCGGCAGGGCGTTGTCGTCGATAGCTTCGCGCAACCAGCCGACCGAGAACTCGCCGGTAAGCTTCTCGCGGAGATCGAGCTCGACGCCGGCCCGTGCGCCAAGCCGCGTCGAGGAGCGCTGGAAGCCGTTTGGATCGACGCGCAAATCATAAGCGCGCCGGCCGACCTCGATTTCGGTGAACGGAGTGATGGCAGGCGAGATCTCGTAGCCGGTGCGCAAAATGGCCGTATAGAGCGTCGAGTCGCGGCCCTTCTGCGACAGCGATCCCCCCGACGAAAGCTTGGCGTCACCAAAGATGTCGTGCTCGACCGCGCCGGTCAGCGCGAAGCGCATCTTTCCCGCATCCTTCTCGACGGCGAGGCTGCCGCTCACGGTCTGGCGCACCGGCTGCCCAACGGCGCCGACGATGGCGTCCGGCGCCGAGGCCGATTCGGGCACGGCCTCGTAGCCAAGTTTGGCGATGGCGCGCAGATCATTGTCGAGATCGATGTTGAGCGTGCCGTCGACGCGGCCTTGCGCCTCGTGAACGTCATAGCCGGACAACGTCTCGCGGAAGATGCCATAGCCCTCAATCGTCGCCGAATTCTCCCGCCAGTCGGAGACGGCGTTGAAGCGCAGCGTCGTTTCCGACAGCAATGCCGGCTTGCCGAGGCTGCTCGAATCGGCGTTTGTTGAATACGTCAGGCCTTGCTCGAGCGTCGGCCGGATCACGAAGGAGCCGAGCTGGATGCCGGTGGCGGCGAACGGGTCGTCCTCGTTCTTCTTGTCCTGGCCTTCGATGGCTTCGGTGCGCTCGGCGCCGGGGTCGAGCTTGAGCCTTTCGGCGGAATCGATGGTCACCGCACGGCGGTTGGCCGTATCCTGCTCGTCTATGGCGGCGGTGTCGGTGTCGTCGGTCGTCGGCGTCGCTGCAGTCGCAGTGGCGCCTCTCTTGCGCTTCTTGTTGTCCACGGCCTCATCTTTGGCCTTGCCTTCTTCGACGGCGCGTTGCGTTGCGCTCGGCCGCCGTCGTGGCGGCGGAGCAGGGTCGGCAAACGGGTCGTCGCTGGCCGCTGGTGGATCGAAAGTGCCGCCGGTTGTGGCCGCCGCCTCGCCCGTGCCGTCGTCAGGCAAGGCCCCCGGGCTGGCCGGACGATAGGTAGGCAGCGGCGTATCGTCGTTGGCGGTTGCAGCAGCCATGCCCAACTGCCTGATCCTGTACTGCTGGTCGTCCAGGATTGTCGATTCCGAAACCTCACCGCGCAGCTCGGTTTCCTGGGCGCAAAGCAGTGCCGGACGCGACAACGCAAGGACACTGGTTGCCAGCAGCAAAGCGCAAACCGCCTTGCCCTTTCGTCCTATTTTGTTTTGAGGCTGAAACCCGGACATCGGCACCACTGCTTGCGCGGCGCACGCGCGCCATACTTACGAAACCGTAAATGGGGATGGTTAACGGAGCGTTGAGGGATCGCCCGCCAAGGTGTTCTGGGCGGCAATTCCGTTGGACAGGCGCGCGCCGAAGCGCTAATCGCATCGTCCATGGACGTGAAATCCCCAGACAGGAAGCCGCTCGACGAGCAGGCCGCGATTGCCTCGGCGCTGAGAACGGTGGCGACAGAGCAGGCCGGCGTCGCGGCACTGGCAGACGCGCTCGAAAACGGGCTGGCCGAGCCGTTCGCACGGGCAGTCGACATGGTGTCGCAGATCGATGGCCGCGTCATCGTCACCGGGGTCGGCAAAAGCGGCCATATCGGCTCGAAGATCGCCGCAACGCTCGCTTCGACCGGCACGCCGGCCTTCTTCGTCCACCCTGCCGAAGCCAATCACGGCGACCTCGGCATGATCGCTCGGAACGACGCCATCATCGCCCTGTCGTGGTCGGGGGAAAGCCTCGAGCTCAAGGGCATCATCGCCTATTCCAGGCGCTTCTCGATCCCGCTGGTCGCGGTCACCGCCGGCGAAAAATCGGCTCTGGCGCGTGCGGCCGACGTGGTGCTTCTGCTGCCGCGAGCCCCGGAAGCCTGTCCGCACGGCCTTGCGCCGACGACCTCGACGCTGCTGCAAATGGTGATGGGCGATGCGCTGGCCATCGCGTTGCTCGAGGCGCGCGGCTTCACCCCGGACCATTTCCGAACGTTCCATCCCGGCGGCCAGCTCGGAGCCAACCTGACGCAGATCCGCGAGATCATGCATGTCGGCGACAGGCTGCCTCTGGTGTCGTCCGGCACCGGCATGCGCGAGGCGATCCTCGAATTGTCGCGCAAGGGGTTTGGCTGCGTGGCGGTCACTTCGGCGGACGGCAAGCTGATCGGCATCATCACCGATGGCGACATCAGGCGCCATATCGGCAGCGATCTTCTGGCCATGAGCGTCGATCAGGTGATGACCAGAGAGCCAAAAATGGCGGCGCCCGACACACTGGTTGCGACGGCGCTGCAGACGATCAACGATTCTGCCATTACCAGCCTGATGGTGGTCGAAGGCAGACGGCCGATCGGGCTCGTCCATCTGCACGACCTGCTGCGCATCGGTGCTGCCTAGCGGGCTTCTAGACTGCCTCGACCGTCAGTTCCAGGTCGGTGTCGGCGGCACCGGTCACGCGCACCTGCGTGCCGGCCGGCAGGTCAGGGCCGGAGACGCGCCACAACGTGTCGCCGAGCTTGATGCGGCCGCGCCCATCCTTGATCGGCTCGGCAAGGGTCGCCGTCCGGCCGACCATCTGCGCGCCGCGCCGGTTGAGCAGCGGCTGGTCGGTTTCCTCATGCCGCCCGCCCACCAGCCGCTTGCCGACATAGGCCGAGACCAGCGACAGCGCGAGGAAGGCGAGGACCTGGACCTGCCAGCTCCAGAAACCGGCGTCCCAGATGAGCAGCGAGACGACGCCGATCAACAGCGCGGCAATGCCGATCCACAGCATGAAAATGCCCGGCGCGACGACCTCCATCACCAGCAGGACGAAGCCGAGGACCATCCAGCTCCACGGACCGAGTTCGGAAATGATGCGATCGAACATGGCCTCAGGTCTCGCTGGGACGAACCACGGGCGGGCGGGCCTGTCGTGCTGGACTGGCGGTGCCTTCGCCCTTGAAAACTTCCCTGGCGATTTCACCAATGCCGCCGAGCGTGCCGATCAGTGAGGAAGCCTCTATCGGCATCAGCACGAGTTTGCTGTTTGTCGCTGCACCGATCCTGGTCAGCGCTTCGGTGTATTTCAGCGCGACAAAGTAGTTGAGCGCCTGCACGTCACCCTTGGAAATCGCCTCCGATACCACCTGCGTGGCGCGTGCTTCAGCCTCCGCCGAGCGCTCGCGCGCCTCGGCATCGCGGAAGGCGGCTTCCTTGCGGCCCTCGGCCTCCAGGATCTGCGATTGCTTGAGGCCTTCGGCGGCGAGGATCTGGGCGCGCTTGTTGCGCTCGGCCATCATCTGGCGGCCCATCGATTCGACGAGATTGGCCGGTGGATTGATGTCCTTGATCTCGACACGGGTGATCTTGATACCCCAGGGGTGCGCGGCCTCATCAACGACGCGCAGCAGGCGCTCGTTGATGGCATCACGGTTTGACAACAGCTCGTCGAGGTCCATCGAGCCCATCACGGTGCGGATGTTGGTCATCGTCAAATTGAGGATAGCGTTCTGCAGGCCGGCGACCTGGTAGGCGGCCTGCGCCGCGTTGAGCACCTGATAGAAGGCAACGCCGTCGACGGCCACGGTGGCGTTGTCGCGGGTGATGATCTCCTGGGTCGGAACGTCGAGCACCTGCTCCATCATGTTCATCTTGGCGCCGATACGGTCGACGAAGGGCACGATGAGGTTGAGGCCCGGGCTCAATGTCTTGGTGTAACGGCCAAAGCGTTCGACGGTATAATTGTAGCCTTGCGGAATTGTCCGGATGCCCTTGAAAAGCACCAGCACGACAAGGGCGACAAGAACAAGAAGCGCAATATCGAAACCACTGAAACCCATTTTGGCTCTCCCCTCAAAGGCCATGTTGGACATTGCCACGCGGCCGATTCCACCAAACACTTAAGTGTGTTTCAGCAATGTTACAATCAGGTGATCACGGATTGCGGGTGCATGGACGGCGGGATCCATTCAAGCCCAGCCGGACAGCTCGCGCCGCACCATTGCCTCGATCACCGCCATGCCCTCTGCACTGTCGTTGAGGCAAGGGATGTGCGCGAACTTTTCGCCGCCGGCATGGTGGAAGGTCTCGGCCGCTTCCCTGCCGATCTCGTCCAGCGTCTCGATGCAATCGACGGAAAAGCCCGGATTGACGATGGCGACCGATTTCACGCCTTCGCGCCCCAGTCTTTCGACTGTCTTGTCGGTGTAGGGTTGCAGCCATTCCTGCGCGCCGAAGCGCGACTGGAAGGTGGTGATCAGCTTGTTCTCATCCCAGCCGAGCTTTTCGCGCAGCAGCCGCGTCGTCTCCAGGCAATGCGCCTGGTAGGGATCGCCCTTGTCGGAGTAGGATTTCGGAATACCGTGATAGGAGGCGATGACGATTTCCGGATCGAAGTCGAGGCTCGCCAGATGCCCTTCGATCGAACGGGCGAGCCCCTCGATATAGGCCGGCTCGTTGTAATAGGGGGGCACGCTGCGAATGGCCGGGGCGCGGCGCATCTTCATCAGCGCGCGAAACAACTGGTCGTTGGCGGTCGCAGTCGTCGTCGCCGAATATTGCGGATAGAGCGGGAAAGACAGGATGCGGTCGCAGCCTTGCTCGACCAGTCTGTTGGCCACGCTCTCGGTCGAAGGGTTGCCGTAGCGCATCGCCCAATCGACGATCACATGGGATAAATCGCCGAGCGCAAGCCCGAGTTTCTCGGACTGGGCACGGGTATAGGTGCGCAGCGGCGACTCGTTGCGCTCCCGGTTCCATATCCTGGCATAGTTGGCGCCCGACTTCTTCGGCCGGGTGGTGAGGACCAGGCCGTAGAGGATCGGATACCAGACCGCCTTGTTGAGTTCGATGACGCGCGGATCGGACAGAAATTCCCTGAGATAGCGCCACATCGGCTTGAAGTCGGTGCCGTCCGGGGTGCCGAGATTGATCAGCATGACACCGACCTTGCCTGTCCCGACCGGAGGGTGTCCTGCCGGGAGCGCGCCGGCGGTCGTTTCGGCTTTGCTTTCAGCAGGGTTGGCAAGCGTCATGGGGTTCTCCAACACCGCGAAACCAGCGGTGCCGCGGCGAAGGTAGCGATGCCGCGCCGGTTTTCAAATGCAGCGTCTGGCCGCACCTTATCCCAGAAATGCAGCACCCGCCCGGTTTGCCGGGCGGGTGCATTGCGTTCCTGCGGCCGGATTACTTCGAGGCCGCCGGGATAGTCAAGGTTGCGCCGACCGGCAGCCGGCGTGGCTCGTAGGCTTTGTTGGCATCGAAGATCATTTTCCATTTGGTACCGTCGCCATAGGCCTTCACCGCGAGATCCCAATAGGTATCGCCGGCGACGATTACATGGCTGCTTTCGGCCGGTGCCGGCTCAGCCGGCTTGGCGGGCTCGGCAGGTTTTGCCGGCTCACTTGGGGCCGGTTCACTCGGGGCCGGCTGACTCGGGGCAGGCGCCGTCTCGGCCGGTTTGGCCGGTACAGCCGGAGCAGGGGTGGCCGGAGCCGGTGTGGCCGGAGCCGCAGGTGCCGCCGGCTGGGCCGGCTCGGCGGGTGCGGGGGCCGCCGGCGCGGTTTCAGCCGGGACGGCCGGTGGTGTTTTGGAAATGTCGCCGGAGCCGGCCGGCATTTCGGGCATTGCCGGCTCAGCAGGCTTTATCGGCGCTGCCTCAGCAGGTTTTGGCGGTTCGGCCGGGTTGGCTGGTTCCGCGGCCGGGGCTCCGGTCGCGGCGATCTCGGTGATGCGGCCGTCGAGCTTCGGCGTATAGGGCCGGTGCGCGCCGAGGTAATCGGCGACGACCTGTTCCAGCCCCGGGCCGTAATCATAGGCGTTCTTGGCCTTCTCGGCGAATACCTTGTAGCCGTCACCGCCCTGGCGGACATAGTTGTTGGTGGCGACCAGATAGTCCTTGTCCGGTTTGATCGGCGTCCAGGCGCCGCCTTCCATGACCTCGACCGATTTGACGCGTCCATTAGGCGGCGCCGATTTGTCGAACGCATATTTCAGGCCGGCAACCTGCGGGAAGCGCCCGGCGCCGTCCTCGACCTGACTGAGGCCGCTTTCCAGGCCGGCAACCAGATCCTTGCCGGTGATCTGGAAGGTCGCCAGCGTGTTCTGAAACGGCAGCACAGTGAGAACCTCGCCCATGGTGACGGTGCCTTGGTCGATCGAGGCGCGCAAGCCGCCGCCATTCGAGATGACGATCTCGACACCTTGGCCCTTGACCCGGTCGAGGACGGCGTCGGAGACCAGATTGCCCATCTCGCATTCGCGGGCGCGGCAGTTTTCGCGGCTGCCGTCGATCGCCTTGGTGGTCTCGGCGACTTCCTTGTTCTTCAAAGCCTCGATCGGGGCGCCGAGTTCCTTGATGCGGGCAAGCACGGCGGGGTCGGGCGTGATCGATTGTCGAGATGAATGGGATCGCCGCTTGCCTCTTTGACGACGCCATTGTCGTCGAAGACGACCTTGAACTCGCCGAGATATTTCGAATAGGACGCCGCCTGCACGACCGGCACTTTGTAGCCGTCCGGATTGTCGACCATCGTCGGATAAGGGCCTTCCGCCTTGGGGTCGGTGTTGGACAGCAGCGAGTGGCTGTGGCCGCCGACCACCACGTCGACGCCCGGGATCTTGGCGATCACGTCGCGTTCTCGCTTGTAGCCGATATGGGTGACCGCGATGATCTTGTTGACGCCCTCTCGCTTCAGTTTCTCGACCTCGGCGGTGATCGACTTGACGTCGTCCTCGATGGCGATGTTCGGGCCAGGCGTGGCAAGCTCCGGCGTGTCGTTGGTGACCGCGCCGACGATGCCGATCTTCTGGCCGCCGACCTCGACCACGATCGACGGCTTGACGCGGTCGCCGAGCTTGGATTGCGCATTGGCCTTCACATTGGCGCCGAGCACCGGAAACTGGATCATGTCGAGGAACGGCGCCAGCGCCGACTCGCCATCGTCGAACTCATGGTTGCCGACCACCTCGGCATCGAATTTCATCTGGTTGAGGAATTCGCCTTCGGTCTTGCCCTTGTAGGTCGTGTAGAAGAGCGAGCCCTGGAAATTGTCGCCGGCGCTGAGCAGCAGCACGTTCTGGCCTTGCAGCTTCTTGCGCTCCTGCGCGATCGCGGTGACCAGGCGGCCGGCGCCGCCGACGCATTCGCCCTTGGTCTCCTCCTCGGCCGAGCAGGTCGATTCATACTTGTTGTTGCTCTCGATGCGGCTGTGCCAGTCGTTGATGTGCAGGATGTTCAGCGTGTAGTCGGCAAAGGATACGCCTGCCGACAGGCCAAGCGCCGATGCCGACAGCGCGGCGATGGCAGCGATCTTCTTCATTCTCGTCTCCCGGATAACTTGAGTACAGCGCCGCGCGTCATTTGGGACGCGCAAAGTACCAATTTTATTTTGCGCATGATCCTTTCCGAAAATCGACTCCGATTTTCGGGGTCATGCGCAGACGCGTTTAAAGCTCTTGTTTGACTGGGATGTAACAGCCCTCTCGGGCCATGTTCACATCGCGTTTCAGTCGATGCAAGCGGAAATCGGCATCAGCTTTGCCGGCGTAAAAAGGCTTTGCCGGCGTAAAAAGCGGCGGCTTGAAGCCGCCGCCCTTTTGCAAAGTCAATTCGGAATCGGATTTCAGGTGCGCCTGGTCAGCACAAAATTCTGCCCGCTCGCGCTGGTGCAATTGAGCTGGCTTGTGGAGACCATCAGGCAGTTGAAGCTGATCGGCGTCTGGCGGATCAACGAAGTGCCATGGATCTCGACCGAGGTGCCGCCGGTCATGGTGTAGCTGCCATCGGCAAGCTTCTGGCCGGTGTCGGTTGCGACGGTCGCGAAGCTGCCGCCCTTGAAGGTGGACAAGCCCGTGCCCTGCGCGTCGATCCAGGAGCCTTCAACCCCTTTGGCCGTGATCACCGGCGGCTCGCCTGGGCCGGTTGTGGTGCAGGCCGCCAACGCGACCGTAGCGGCCGCGGCAATGCCAGCCGAAAGCAGTCTTTGCGCGATCGTCATCTTCAAAATCCTCTCCTCTCGCATCGGCCCGAAAATCGATCCGATTTTCGGAAAGCACGATGCTCACATTCAAAGTGCTAGAGCGTACTTTGTGCGTCCAAATGGACGCACGTCGCTCTAGGCCGCTCCTCTTCAATCGCCCGATTTCCGGGCGATTGCAAGCTGGCGGAGTGTCGACGCAACGCTGCTATCGAACGAGGATGTTGCGGAATTGCCACGGGTCTTTGGTGTCGAGGTCCTCGGAAAACAGACCAGGTCGATTGTCGAGCGGTGTCCAGTCGGTATAATAGCTCCTGACCGGCCCGAGATATGGGTTCTGCACGTCGAGGCAGCGCTTGTAATCCATCTCGTCGGCTTCGACGATGCCGGCCTCGGGATTTTCCAGCGCCCAAACCATGCCGGCCAGCACCGCCGACGTGACCTGCATGCCGGTGGCGTTCTGGTAGGGCGCCAGCTTGCGCGCCTCGGCCAGCGACAACTGCGAGCCGTACCAGTAGGCGTTCTTGGCGTGACCGTAGAGCAGCACGCCGAGTTCGTCGATGCCATCGACCAGTTCGTTTTCGTCGAGCACGTGATGCACGGGCTGAGCCTCGCCGGCGGCACCGAACATCTCGTGCAGTGACAGCACGGCGTCGTTGCAGGGATGATAGGCGTAATGGCAGGTCGGCCGGTACTGCACCTTGCCCTTCTTGCCGCGCAAGGTGAAGAAATCGGCAATTGAAATCGCCTCATTATGCGTCACCAGGAAGCCGTATTGCTGACCGGGCGTCGGGCACCATGTGCGCACGCGCGTGTTGGCGCCGGGCTGCTCCAGAAAGATCGCGGCCTTCGAGCCGTTCTTGTGTTTTTTGGCGTTCTTCGGCATCCACGTCTCATGCGTGCCCCAACCGAGCTCGGCCGGCTGCAGGCCTTCCGAAATGAAGCCTTCGACCGACCAGGTGTTCCAGAACACGTTCATCGGCTTGGGTTTCTTGGTGCGCTGGGTGTCGCGCTCGGCGATATGGATGCCCTTGACGCCGGCTTTCTTCATCAGCCTGGCCCAGCCTTCGCGATCGTGCTGCGCGGGCTCCGAGAAATCGAGGCCAAGATCTGTGGCGAGGTTGACCAGCGCCTGCTTGACGAACCACGAGACCATGCCCGGATTGGCGCCGCAGCACGAGATCGCCGTGGTGCCGCCTGGGTTCTTCGCGATTTCAGTACGCACCGTCTCGCGCAGCGCATAGTTGGTGCGTGAGGCATTGTCGGCCTTTTCGTCGAAATAAAAGCCGAGCCAGGGCTCGACCACCGTGTCGATATAGAGGACGCCAAGCTTGCGGCAGAGCTTCATGAGTTCGAGCGAGGAAGTGTCGACCGACAGGTTGACGCAAAAGCCCTGGCCGCCGCCATTGGTCAAAAGCGGTGTCAGCAGCTTCTTGTAGTTCTTCTTGGTCACCGCGTCCTGCATGAAGGTGATGCCGCGCTCGTCGAGCAATTTGCGGTCGGTGTTGCGCGGGTCGATGACCGTCATGCGCGACTTGTCGAATTTGAAATGGCGCTCGATCAGCGGCAGCGTTCCCCGTCCGATCGAGCCGAAGCCGATCATCACCACAGGGCCGGTGATCTCACCGTAAACGGGCCAGTTTTCATTCGCCATTTATCGATTACTCCCTCAAAAAACGCTTCGGAACAGCGGCTTGGCCGCGGCGCGACAAACCATAGATCATTGTCACAATAAAGCGAAAATCGGACGGCCGGCGTTACGCCGCGCCATCCCGGCTACGGCTCGACCAGACTTGCAAACTCCGGCTTGAAGAGGGCACGTGCCTCGGAGACCGGCAGTTCCAGCAGATCGTCGGCGCAGGCCTGGATGGCATGCGGCAGGGTCTGGAGCCCGAACACCAGAACCTGCTTGTCGCCCTCGCGCCAGAGGCTGGCAGCCAAATTTTCGTCGATCAGATCGTCGATGCCGCATTCGGCTTCGTGATCAATATCGGTCTGATCGCTCGGTTTCTTGCGCCGCTGCTTGACGAAGGAGGCGAGGGAAGGACCGGGCTTGCCATCTATCGTATCCAAGAAAATGTCCTGAAGGCCGAGCAGGACGCCGCGCCGCACATCCATGATGTAGGCGTCCGAATAGTTGGTCGGATGCGCTCCGCCGCAGAAGATGCTGCCGGACTCCCGCCAGCTCATCAGCCGCGGAGTCAGCGAGGTCACTTCGAATGTGCTGTCCTCATAGCCGCCGAGTGTGCCGCCGTTCACACCGTCAATCGGCCCGCCTTCGTTGAAACCGGCATATTGCGCCGCCACGCAGCCCAGTGCGCCGATGTTGGCGCGCCAGTGCCTGTCTTGCAGCAGAGCGTTCGCGGCCTCGATTGGAACGTCGCCGGACAGTTCGACAATGCGCGGCGTGGCAAATTTGGTGCGGGGGTCGACGACATAGCGGTAGGTTGCGTCCGGCCAACCAGTCGTCTTGCCGTTATCGAGCTGAGTGTCCACCCGTAGATAGTCATAAGGGGACGTTTCCATGGTGAGCGGCGTGTCATTGCCGAAGAACTTCATGAAGCTGAAATCGTAGAGATCGAGCGGGCTGCTGGGCTCGTTCTCGGTCACCTGCCGACTTGCGACCCGTTCCAATCTGAGCGGCAGCGCGCTCTTTCCGTTCCAGCTGCCTTCAAGGGTTTTGCCGTTACTGGATGAGGCCAGGCGCCAGACGGCGGCAATCGGCGCAGCCTTTCCGTCATCGCAATTGTCGGCGCCGCATGCCTCCTCCTCGGCCAGTTCGAACTTGCTGCCCTTTTGAGACCGGGCCTGCAGCGGGATGTCGACGCCCTTCGAGCGGTAGAAATAGCGGCCGGCCAGCGGGCCGCCGGGCGCGGCGGGGTCGCCGGTGAATTCGACGACGATATCGCTCTTTCCAAGCTTGCCGGCATAAGTCACCGGCTCCGCCTCGGCTGCTGTCGACAGTACCAGGATCGCGGCCATTAACGTGACCGGCCTGCTAAGATGCTGGATCATTTTTCCCCCAAGCCGCGAGTTACAGCTGTCTTGCGCCAGCAGTCACGGTCGGCTGTCAGGCCCTTATAGTCAAGTTGTGCCTCGTCCCGCACCTGAGGCTGCTCAGCGAAAAGACGCGGCGAGCGCCGCCCCTGGTGCGGATGGCGCATCCGCCCGTTTCAGCGGGTTTTTGTCCTCGGCGCGGCTGTGGAGGCTCGAACCACCAGTTCTACCGGCAGAACGACTTGGCGGGGGGCTTCATTGTCAAGGACCATTCGGGCGGCAAGCCGGCCTTTTCCGATCACGTCTTGTGCGACAGTGGTCATCGGAGGCGTGGTGCGTGCGGATTCAGCGGTGCCATCGAAGCCGACGACCGACACGTGGCCCGGCACGTCTATGCCGCGACGAACCGCCTCGTCGAGTATCGTGATCGCCTGCCAGTCCGACATGGTCAGGATCGCGGTTGCTTCAGGCGCCCTGTCGAACACCACTGATCCGGCAGATGGCTCGCCTGGGATTGTCTCGATGATCGGGACATCGTCGATCGACAAATTTGCCTCCGCCAAACCCTGTTTGAAACCGTCGAGCCTTTCATCGTCGAGCGGGAAGCCGGCCAGAAGCGGGCGCGTTGCCTGTCCGGGCATGTGGACGATCGGCGGGCCGGGAGTGCGGCGCACCGAAAGGATGGCAAAATGCCGGTGCCCCAGCCCGGTCAAATGCCGGACGGCAGCAACCGCACCACTCCTGCCGTCGATCTTTATCGAATTGATGTCGGGACCTGCGTCGCTTTCGAGAATGACGAAGGGCAGACGCCGTCTCTGTACAGAAATTATGAGACCAATGTCGGCGCTGTGACCAAGGATAAAGCCGTCAACCAGGGCATCGCGGATGCTGGCGAAGCGCGTGTTGTCGGTGCCGTTTACCAGGCTGAGCGTCGTTCCAGCCTCGTCGCAGGCGAGCGAAACGCCGAGCACCAGCTCGCGGCCATATGGGCTTCTCATCACTTCGGAGATGGCGTAGGCGCCAGGCGGCATGAACCCGATGGCATTGAACTTGCCGTCCCGCAGCAATCGTCCTTTCGGATCGGGGCCGCCAAACCCGAGCGCTCGCGCGGCCGCTTCGACGCGCTCGCGCAATTCAGGCCTGACCAGCTCCGGCCGGTTGAAGACGTTGGAGACAGTCCCCCGGGAAACTCCGGCAGCCTTGCCGACATCGGCTAGGGTGGGCATTGGCGATTCACTCGTTTTCCCTGAGGTAGACCATTTTTTGGAGCGCTCCAAGAATTTTATTGACTCAAAACCAAAATAGGGGGATCGTGCTCCTTGGAGCGCTCCAAGAGCATATACTGAGGGTGTTTCTGCGACTGAGACACCGAGAATCGTCACATGGCATGGTCGCAGCGGCCAATGCCCAAGGAGAGGATGATGGCAGAAACCGATGCTTTTCCAGCCTCGCTCGTAGGCAAGACTTTCGACTGCGTTTTCGGCCCCTTCGTACCGCGGCTGACGTTTCTTTCGCCGCAGGAATTGCATATCCAGGCGTCGATCGGGACCACTGGAATCGACGAGGTGGTCAAGGTCGGCCTGACCAGCGTGCGTCCGAATCTCGTGCTCGCGAGTTGGACGGAGCAGAGCGGCAACTTCATTGTGCAGTTGCAGGATCACGAGAACCGGATCGTCCATAATTATGCGCGGCTGGCCGATGGGCAGCTCTTCTGTGCTCAGGGCGCCATTCAAGCCGTTCCGGCGTGAGGGGAGGAAAATGCGATGGAACTCGCTTATGACAGTCATCTGCTTGCTCGAATTCTGCTGAGCGTCGCGACCGTGGGTTACGGTGTAGCGACGATCAAAGCCGACTTGAACGCCACCCACGCCACCAATCCACTGTGGACTCCCCATGCCCGGTTTCACGTCGTCTGGCAGGTGCTGAGCTATACCGGGGTGGCGCTGATTGCCCTCGGACTCATCTGGATCAAGGGGCAACTCGAAGCCGAGCGGCTCTATCTCGCCGGCGGATTGGCCGCGGCCATGTATGGGGCATTCTTCGCGGCCATGCTCTCGCGGCCGATCTATGGTGGCGTGCTGTATGACGAGAACGGCTACCCGCCGTTCCGGCCGCCGTTTGGACCGGCGGGCTGGCGGTGGGATGTCAACGTCACCGTCTTTACCGCGATGTCGGCGATCCTGCTGCTGGGCCTGGCTGCGATTTAGGGCAATTCCGGGAAAAGTGTGAGACGGTTTTCCGTCCGGAATTGCGCAAGAACAAAGAGGTGGAGCGGTTCGGCGTTTCCGTGAAACGATGAACTGCTCTAGGACAGCGCCAGCGCCCTAAGCCACGCGACCAGCCGGTCACGATCGGCGGTCATCCCCTTGTAGTCGAGCTGGGCCTCGTCCAGCGCCAGAAGTTGTTCGGCCAAGGACGCTGCGAGCGCCGCACGGTCGCGGTGGCGCTCCAGCACGGCGAGCGGGTCGAGATGGATGCGGATGGTGAAGAGTACGTCGCCCGAAACGGGGAGCTTTCTCAGCGTCTGCCGCTCGACGCGGATAAAGGCATGGGCGTCGATGTCACCGTCCGGGAATCTCGACGGGCGACTGCTGGCGCGGTCGATGCGTTCGACATTGGAGAGCGGATGGTAGAGCGCGTCGCCCGCCTTGATCGACCAGTTGTAGCGCTCGACGGCTTGGCCCTGGAGGCCGTCGAACATGCGGTTGATGAGATCGGCCGGGCGTGTGCCTGGACCGAAACCCGGTACCGGCGCGTGGATCTGCTGCAGCGGCTTGCCGAATTTTTCGGTCAGCGACCATGACGAGGGGAAGCAGAGCGAGCCGGCCGCCAGACGCCAGCCGCTCTCGTCGCGGCGCATCAGGATCAAATCCTCCTGGACGAGCAACGAGGCCGCGACAAGCGGCGCATCGCTGAAAGAAGCTGCGGTGCCTGAGCCTACAAGACTGTCGGTGCCGCCGATCACCACGATCCCGTTGTCGGTACGCCTGTGGGTCCCAGGAAAGTTCGCCGCCAGATGCGCACCGAGCAGATCGAGCACTTCGCGTTGGGCGTCGCGTGTGGCTTGCTCCTCGACAAAAACCTTGTCTGGAATTTCGGCATAAAGCCGGCGTTTCTCGGCAAGATAGGGCAGCAGATATTCGTCGATCTCGATCCATCTATCTAGATTGAGCGGCTTCAGCCCGATGGTGAACAGTTTCGACGAGCCGTCATAGGGTGTGTGGGTCGGCGGGCGGAAACTCATGCTTCTTTGTAGGCTTCCAGTGCGGCGGCGGCCATTCTCGCCGTGAATTCGGTGATTTCGTAATCGGCGGCGCCTGCCTTGGCGAAGGGATCGTCCGCCAGTCTGGCATCGAGCACGTCGCGTGGACCGCGCGCGATGATGATGCCGCCGGTCCTCGGCCGCTTCGGCCCGGAGGCGACAAAAATGCCTTCCGCATAACAGGCCTTCAGCCACTCGACATGCGCTTGCTGCAGGCTGTCGATCTCGGTCAGCGGCACCGTATACTTCAGCGAAACCACGAACATTGTTGTCTCCCGATGCTTCAGCCCAGCCGCGCCGGGATCAATCCGCGCAGCGAGTTGCCGACGAACAGCGCCTTGGCCGATTTCAGTTCGCTCCATGTGTAGATTGCTTCGCGGGCGCGGCCTTGATCCAGCAGTTCGCCGCGCAGGACGCCAGGCAGCAGGCCGCAATCGAGCCGCGGCGTGGCCAGCACGCCGTCGCCGAATTCGGCAAAGACATTGGTGATCGTGCCCTCGCAGATTTCGCCGCGCTCATTGGCGAGCAGCACCTCGTCGGCCCGGCCGGCGAGATATTCGGCGCGGGCGCGCGTATAGATTTGTCGGCGGCTGGTCTTGTGGCGCAGCAGCATATCGCTCGAATCAAGCCGCACGCGCGCCAGCTGCACGGTCCAGACCTTGTCTGCGGCGAGCGGCGCGTAGGGCTGCACCGAAACCGCTACATCGCCCTTGCGCGACAGGACGAGGCGAGTGCGCAACGCAATGTGCTGGCGGCCGACCGCATTCATCAGCGCTTCACCGACCCGTTGCGGGTCGCAGCCGAAGCCGAGTTCGTCTGCCGAGCCGTAAAGCCGCGCGAGATGGCGGTCGAAACGGAGGAAACCCGAGCCGGGTTCCCAGCGCATTGTTTCGATCAGTTCGAAATCGGCAGTGTTCCCGTCGCGAAACGGGCTTTCAGCAGACACTCCTGGTACTCCTCTTCGGCTGTCGAATCGAAGACGACGCCACCGCCGACATTGTAGACTGCCTCGCCATTGGCAAAGAGCGAGATGGTGCGGATCGCCACCGAAAAGCGCATCCGGCCGCCGGGGGCGATCCAGCCTATGGCGCCGCAATAGACATCGCGCGGGCCACCTTCCAGCTCGCGCAGGATCTCCATGGCACGGATCTTCGGCGCGCCGGTGATCGAACCGCAGGGGAACAGCGCGGCGAAAATCTGGCGGATGGCGAGGCCGGGCAAAAGTTTCGCCCGCACGCGGCTCACCATCTGGTGGACCGTCGGGTAGCTCTCGATGCGGAAAAGCTCCGGCACATCGAGCGTGCCAACCTCGCTGATCAGTGAGATGTCGTTGCGCAGGAGATCGACGATCATCCGGTTCTCGGCCTGGTTCTTCTCGTCGTTGCGCAAGAACGCTTTCAGGCGATCGTCCTCCGCCTTGGTGGCGCCGCGCGGCGCAGTGCCTTTCATCGGATGCGTCTCGATCATGCCTTCCGCGTCGACCTCGAAGAACAGTTCCGGCGAACGCGACAAGACGATCGGATCGCCAAGCGCGACCAGCGCCCCATACTTCACCGGCTGGCGTTCGGTCAGCGCGTTGAAGGCGTCCAGCGGATCGCCCGACCATTGCGCGTGGACCGGAAAGGTCAGATTGCCCTGGTAGCAGTCGCCCTTGCGGATGTGGTCATGCAGCCTGGCAAAGCGTTTGGCGTAGTCGTCCGAGGACCAGGCTGCCTTGGGGTCGAAGATTGGGCCGTTGCTAGCCGGCAGATCGCCTGGCGCGACCGTCTCTTCGACCGGCGGGTCGAACACGCCGAGGCAGAAAAGCGGGGCGCGGCGGCCGGCTGGCAGCAGCGGAACGAGCTTGGGCTCGAGCAGGTAGCCGGCCTCGTAGGAGAAATAGCCGGCCAGCCATTTGCCGCCATCATGTGCAGCCTGCGCGGCTTCAAGCGCCGGCAGGAAGTCCGCCTCGCCATGCGCCGAGATGATCTCGGCCGGCCGGTCGAAAACGAGCTGACGCGCGGTCTCGTCGTTCCGGAAAATTGCAAAGGGCAGGGGCAGGGACATAAGGCTCGGATGCTGCGGTCACCAGCGATCGATCTATATGGGGGCTCGACCGTGCGCAATCGAGGGAACGGCGTCTCAAGACGCAAAGGCGCGGCGGGGCAAAAACAAAAGCGGCGCCCGAGAGCGCCGCCTTGTTCCAAATGCCGCCTTGCGATGGATCAGGTGTTGCTGGCTTCCCCCGCGGTCGGGAAGCGGCGCGCAAATTCCTTTTCGTCGCCGGCGGCAAGCAGTTTCGCCTGCTCGATCCAGCGTTCACGTTCGATGCGGCCGTCGAAATTCAACGTCGCCTCGATCCGCCTGACATCGTCGGGCGTCCAGGCGGCGATCTGGGCATAGGTCGTGACCCCAAGCCCTTTGAGCAGCCGCTCGTTGGTCGGGCCGATGCCGATCAGGCGACGCAGATCGTTGGCTTTGCCCGCCGCTGCGGTCGTTGCGTTGCCGGTCGCGGCTTTCTTTGCCGCCGGCGCAGCCTTGCTTGCCGCTGGCGCAGTCTTTTTTGCCGCTGGCGCAGTCTTGGGTGCGGCGCTCGCTTTCGATGCAGCCGGCTTCGGCGTCGCCGTTTTCGCCGCACTTGCGCGTGGCGCGGTCGCAGCCTTGGCCGTTGCAGATTTCTTCGGCGCCGGTTTGGCCGGCGCGGATGTCGACATCAGGGTTGACGGTGCCTGCATCGCCGCCTTGGTTGCGCCGGCCTTGGCGGCTGGCGCCTTGGCTGTTGCCGCCTTCGCGGTTGGCGCCTTGGCGGCCGGCGCCTCGCCCAGCCGCCGCTCGAGGTCGGCGCGGGCGCGGCCGCATTCATCCAACTCACCGGTCAGGCGGTCGCTATCGGCCCGCAATCTGTCACGTTCGCTGCGCGTGCGGTCGAGATCGCCGCGCAAACTGTCGAGTTCGCCACGCAGGCGTCCCCAAATGAACCAGCCAACCAACACACCTACCAGGAACGCCAGGAGCATGTAGAAAAAAGTGCCCATTGTCTTTCTCTCTCCAGTCCGATCCGTCCGCCCTGGCCTGTGGAGCCATGACCTCGGCGAAGGACCATTCGATGGTGGTTCCGCAATTTGCAGAACAGCCGGCTTCGATCGAGCTGTCGGCGACCGGTTTGCCCCTGGCCAACAACCGTTGTCGCATCCGCCGACGCGCCATGACCGGTCGGGACTTTCCGACCGGATCCATTCGTGCCCGGCTGAGCTTGAGGGCGGACGCTATCATACAGCTTACGGGAATCTAACGGAAAACTTCCATGGAAAGTTATTTAAGAACAAATATCCAAGACAAGAATAGAACCATCGTCAATATGCATTGCAGCTAAACTGTTCTGGAAAACCCGGTCACCCGGTGTTGCGCATCACCCAGTGTTGCGCATCACTTGTCCAGTGCTTCCAGCTCGTCGATCAGTCCGCTGATCACACTAAGCCCGATCTGCCAGAAGGCAGGGTCCGTCGCGTCAAGGCCGAACGGCGCCAGAAGCTCGGAATGATGCTTGGTGCCGCCGGCGCGCAGCATGGCAAAATATTTCTCCTGAAAGCCGCGCTCGGCGTTCTGGTAGACCGCGTAGAGCGAGTTCACCAGGCAATCGCCGAATGCATAGGCATAGACGTAGAAAGGCGAGTGGATGAAGTGCGGGATATAGGTCCAGAAAACCTCGTACCCCTCGCGTAGCTTGATCGCCGGCCCGAGGCTTTCCGCCTGCACTTCCAGCCAAAATTGGCCGAGCTTGTCGGAGGTCAATTCGCCGCTCTTGCGCTCGGCATGCACCTTGCGCTCGAACTCGTAGAAGGCGACCTGGCGCACGACCGTGTTGATCATGTCCTCGACCTTCTGGGCGAGCATGGCCTTGCGTTCGCGCTTGTCGGTGGTCTGCTCGAGCAGCGAGCGGAAGGTCAGCATCTCGCCGAACACCGATGCGGTTTCGGCCAGCGTCAGCGGCGTCGACGCCATCAAGGCGCCCTGGCCGCCGGCCAGCACCTGGTGCACGCCGTGGCCGAGCTCGTGCGCCAGCGTCATCACGTCGCGCGGCTTGCCCATGTAGTTGAGCAACACATAAGGATGCGCCGAAGGCACCGTCGGATGGGCGAAGGCACCAGGCGACTTGCCGGGTCTCACCGGTGCATCGATCCAGTTGCGGTCGAAGAAAGTTCTGGCGATCTCCGCCATGTCGGGTGAAAAGCGCTGATAGGCGGAAAGCACGGTGTTCTTGGCCTCGTCCCAGCCGATGACCGCCTGCGGGGTCTCCGGCAGGGGCGCGTTTCGGTCCCAATGGTTCATCACGTCCATGCCGAGCCAGCGCGCCTTCATCGCATAATAGCGATGCGACAGGCGCGGATAGGCGTCGCGAACCGCCGCGGCGAGTGCGTCCACCACGCTGCGTTCGACGCGGTTGGCGAGATGGCGGGAATCGGCAATGTCCTCGAAGCCGCGCCAGCGGTCGGAGATCTCCTTGTCCTTGGCCAGCGTGTTGGTAATCAGCGTGAAGACGCGCAAATTCTTGCGGAAAGTTGCGGCCAGCGCTTCGGACGCCCGGCGGCGCACCTCGCCGTCGGCGTCCTGCAGGCGATTGAGCGCCGGCTCAAGCGTCAACTCCTCGCCGTCGAGGCCGAAGCGCAAATCGGTCATCGTCTCGTCGAACAGGCGGTTCCAGGCCCCGCGCCCGGTGATCGACTTTTCGTGGAAGAGTTGCTCGATGCGGTCTTCGAGCTGATAGGGCTTGTCCTTGCGCAGATCGAGCACCCAGGGCCGGTAGTGGGCGAAGGCCGGATCGGCGGCGAGTGCGTTTTCGATCGCGCCATCGTCGATGAGGTTCAGCTCGAGCGCGAAAAACAGCAGGTGCGCGCTGGCATCGGTCATCTTTTCCTGGATGTCGCCATAGAGCTTGGCGCGCTGCGGATCCGACGTGTTGCCGGCATAGACAAGCCCGGCATAGGAGACGATCCGGCCGATCAGCTCCTCCAACGCTTCATAGGCCTGGAGCGCCTCGCCCAGCCTGCCGGCGCTGCCACGCCCGGCCTCGGCGGCGAGCGTGCCTTTCCAACGGCTCTCGAAGGCGATGGCATCGGCGGCGGCCTTGGCGATGTCGCGCTTCAACTCGGGCGCTTCCATGCCCGAATAGAGATCGGCCAGATTCCATTCCGGCAGGTCGCCAAGCTCCGCCACGCCCTGACCGGACGCCGCCGCCAGCTTTCGAGCAAAAACCATGCGCATTGCCGATCCTTCCAAACACGAAAATTCGAGGAAACGAGAAGCCGGTCAAATCCTAAGGAATTCATTCACCGGGTTTTTTGAAAGCTTATTTAGAACCCTGTGCCAAGATGATCCATAGGGCGCATTCTCGGGCGGGCACGGTCGGATCAGTCATGGCAGCTTCCATACTCATAGTCGATGACGATCCGGTGCAGCGCAGGCTGCTCGAGGCAGCGGTGACGAAATTCGGCCACACCGCGATCGTCGCCGATGGCGGCGAGGCCGGTCTCGATGTTGTCGACGGGCCCAATGCGCGCGACGTCTCGGTGGTCATCCTCGACCTGATGATGCCGGGCCTCGATGGCATCGGCGTGCTGAAGGCAATGCGCGAGCGCGGCATCCACATTCCCGTCATCGTGCAGACCGCCCAGGGCGGCATCGAAACCGTCGTTTCGGCAATGCGTCACGGCGCCTTCGACTTCGTCGTCAAGCCGGCCTCTCCCGACAGGCTGCAGGCGTCGATCGGCAATGCCCTCAAGGTCGAAGCGCTCGAAGGCGAAGTGAAGCGCTCGTCACGGCAGCGCGGCGGCCATCTGACGTTCAAGGACATGATCACTCACAGTCCGGCGATGGATCGGGTGATCCGGCTCGGCCGCAAGGCGGCGGCGTCCAACATTCCGATCCTGATCGAGGGTGAATCCGGCGTCGGCAAGGAACTGGTGGCGCGCGCCATCCAGGGCAGCGGCGACCGCCGCTCGAAACCCTTCGTCATCGTCAATTGCGGCGCCATCCCCGACAATCTGGTCGAATCGATCCTGTTCGGTCACGAAAAGGGCTCGTTCACCGGCGCCACCGAAAAACACACCGGCAAGTTCGTCGAAGCGCATTCGGGCACGCTGTTCCTCGACGAAATCGGCGACCTGCCGCTCGACGTGCAGGTCAAGCTGTTGCGCGCCGTACAGGACGGCGAAGTCGATCCGGTTGGCGGGCGCTCGACCGTCAGGGTCGACATCAGGCTGATCTCGGCAACCCATCGCAACCTGCTGCAGCAGGTCAAGGACGGCAAGTTCCGCGAGGATCTGTTTTATCGTCTGAACGTCTATCCGATCTTCGTGCCGCCATTGCGCGACCGTCGCGACGACATTCCCCATCTGGTCGAGCACTTCATGGAGAAGGTGGCGCCCGCCGATCCGCGCCACCGTCTGCGAGGCATCTCCGCTGGGGCGCTCGCCATGCTGCAGGCCTATGACTGGCCGGGCAATATAAGGCAGCTCGAAAATGCCGTCTTCCGGGCTTCGGTGCTCGCCGAGGGCGACATGCTGACCGAAGAAGAGTTCCCGCAGATCCGGGCGCAGGTCGAGGGCACGGTCAATCTCGATGCGGATATCGCCTCGCCAGCTTCAGGAGGGCCAGCTTCAGGAGGGCCAGCTTCAGGGTGGCCAGCTTCCGGATTGGCTTCGGGCAGCCTGCCGCGTGATAACGTCCCGGCCGCCGTCGGCGCCGCCGCGGCCGAGCCCGACGCGCCGGCCAGACCCCGCTTCGGCACGCTGCGGGCGCTCGACGAGCGCGGCAATGTGCGTGCGCTGGCCGATGTCGAGCTCGAAATGATCAAGCTCGCCATCGACCACTACAACGGCCAGATGAGCGAGGTCGCCCGCCGCCTCGGCATCGGCCGGTCGACGCTCTACCGCAAGCTCAAGGAATACGGCATCGACCCGGAGACCGGCCGTGTCGAGAGGCTCGCTTCCTGAGTCACAGGGCCAAGCCGGTTCTCATCCGGACATCATTCCAGGCAACTGAGTCTCGTAATGACGTGTTCGCCGCAATGTTCACGTATTAAGGCGGACGGTAACAGATCGTGTTTCGAGCTGGCGCCAAAACATGATCTAAACCAGCGGTTTACCAAGATCTCCTGCGCAATATTTTTGGCGGGATATCGCCACGGTGTTACCGCATTTCGGCTTCAATAAGCGATGATTAACCATTAGGATCGATATTCGGATGCACATCTAACGCATCCGTTTGGTCAAATCCGGGGACAAAACGGCAGCCTGCAAGGCCTTTTGATTTGAACAGAATCGAACGACACAAAAACGGGCGGCATTATCACATGAGCGTCTGGCCGAGATGGCTGGCAGCGGTGATTGTTGCCGTCGGGTTCCTTGCAGCGGCGGCAACCGGCGCCAGCGCCGAGACACGTTCGCTGAAGCTCTATCATCTCCACACGCATGAAAAGGCGGAGATCGTCTACAAGCGCAACGGCCGCTACGATCAAGCGGGCTTGCGAAAGATCAACATCATCCTGCGCGACTGGCGTCGCAACGAGCCGACCAAGATGGATCCGCGCCTGCTGGACCTGGTCTGGGAAGCCTATCGTGAGAGCGGCGCCACCGACTATATCCAGGTCGTCTGCGGTTATCGTTCGCCGTCGACGAATTCGATGCTGCGCAGCCGCAGCAGGGGCGTCGCCGAGAAGAGCCAGCACATGCTCGGCAGGGCGATGGATTTCTACATTCCCGGCGTGCCGCTGAAGAAGCTGCGCGACATCGGCCTCAGGATGCAGGGCGGCGGCGTCGGCTATTATCCCAGCTCCGGCTCGCCCTTCGTGCACATGGACGTCGGCAATGTGCGCCACTGGCCCGGCATCAGCCGCCAGGAATTGGCGCGCGTGTTCCCCAATGGCAAGACGCTGCATGTGCCGAGCGACGGCAAGCCGCTGCCTGGTTATCAACAGGCGCTCGCCTCCTACAAAGCCCGCAAGGGCGCCGGCGCGCCGGCCATCGAACTGGCCAGCGCAAGCGGCGGTGGCAAAAAATCCCGCGGCTTCCTGGCAGCCTTCTTCGGCGGCGGCGACGACGAGGCGGACGACAGCGCCGATGTGGCGATGGCTGAGCCAGCGCCAAAGCCCCGTAACGTGAAGCCGGCGCCGTCGGCCAAGAGCAGCAATCTGCCTGGCATCGCCATCGTGGCGCCTCGGGATGCCAAGCGTGCCGAGATTCCGGAAGTCGCCGATGTTCCGGCGCCTGCGCCGGAACCGGAGAACGACACGCCGGAGACGATCATCGCGGCATTGCCGGCGCGCAGCATTCCGCTGCCCGATTTTGCTCCGCGCCCGAAGGCCGACATCGGTGCCCAGCCGCCTGAAAACGTTCCGTTCGGCGTGGCGGATGCGACTGCATCCACCGAACAGGCGGTGGCAACCGCGCAAGCGCCGGCAAGTGTGGCGTCGGCAAGTGTTCCGTTCGGCATGGCAGACGCGTCGGCTACGGCCGGCCCGGTGCAGGTCGCGGCAAACAACATTCCCGTGCCGAGCTGGCGGCCCGATCATTCGCTGCCGGCCGATCTTTCGTCGGCTGGTCTTGCGCCGCAGGACAAGCAAGTGTTGCTGGCGCTCGCGAGTGCGGCCGAGCGGAGCAACACCGCCACCGATGCATTCTCGGTATTGCCGTCGGCGCGGCCCGACAGTTCGCAGCCCGACGAGGTCAAGGCCGTTCTGGAACGGGTCAGCGCGACCGACGAATACAAGGTCGCTTCGCTTTCCGAGCAAGCATCGGTGTTCGAGGAACCGGCGAGCGACGACGCATCGAGCGACGGGGCGTCGCCGCGCAAGGCCATCGTTGCCCGCCCGGCCGGCTCCGATCCGACGGCCGTCATCGGCGCGGGCGTGAAGACCACACGCAAGGAACCCAGGGCCACCGCCCGCGACCTGAAACCAGGCCCCAAGCCGGTGGTGGTCGCTGCCGCGCCGCAGGCTGCCCGTTGGGCGCTGCACAGCGGCGAGTATGTCGCGACCGTTTCAGACGCGACAACGGCGCCGCGCTACGCTTACGACTTCGTCCGTACGGCACCGAGCGAGGTCTATACCGTCGGCTTCCAGCCGGGCAACGAGATGGCCGACGCCAACCGGTTCACCGGCAAGGCCGTCAAGTTCATGTCGGTGGCCCGCTTCCAGACCGAATAACAGCTGGGCAAATATCGTAGAGGCCGCGCTGGCAACCGGCGCGGCTGCCGCCACCGCCGGCACTGGCTTCCTTCGTGCCGGGATGCTAACCAAGGTCAGCATTCTCCCGCTTCGTCTAATGGTAGGACAGCGCCCTTTGAAGGCGTGAATCGTGGTTCGAGCCCATGAGCGGGAACCAGCCGGCGAACCAGATCGGCAGCAGGCCAGATCGGCGGCGATGCTAGCGCCCGAGCTTGCTCGCGGCGCGCGCCAAGGCTTCGATCTCGTCCCATTTGCCGGCCTTGACCAGATCGTCCGGCGCCACCCAGGAACCGCCGACGCAGATGACGTTGGGCAGGCTGAGATAGTCGGCGGCATTCTGGCCGGTGATACCGCCGGTCGGGCAGAATTTCACGTCGGCGAGCGGCGAGGCGAAGGCCTTGAGCGAGGCGATGCCGCCCGACTGTTCGGCCGGGAAGAATTTCAGAAAGCGCAGGCCGGCTTCGCGCGCGGCCATGACCTCTCCCGGCGTGATGGCACCGGGCAGCAACGGCACTTCGCTGTCCTTGGCTGCCGCGAGAAGCTCGCGGGTGATGCCGGGGCTGACGATGAACTTCGAACCGGCGGCCGCCGCCTCGCCGAACTGGCGGGCGTCCAGGATGGTGCCGGCGCCGACGACGGCGTCTTCGACCTCGCCCGCCACCCGGCGGATCGCCTCCAGCGCGTCGGCGGTGCGCAGCGTGATCTCAATCGCCGGCAGGCCACCGCGGGCCAGCGCCCGGGCCAGCGGCACCGCGTCGGCGAGATTGGCGATCTTCAGCACTGGGATGACCGGCTGGCCGTTGAGGAGCGACAGGAGCTTTTCGGTCGTGCTGGGCATTCGTCGTCTCTCCTCTGTTGATCAAGTCGACCGGTTAGCAGAAGGCGGTTTTTCTGTCCACGAAACGCGGCGTGTCGCGATGTCACGCGTGGTGTTCGAAACGCACCCGCGGTCAGACCGCTCCCGGCTCTGCCTTGATCCGGCTGTCGTGAGCGTTTAGTGGCTTGGAGATGACACTGTCCAGCCAAGCCTTCCGTGTTGCCGCGCTTTACCGCTTCGCCCGGCTCGACACCTTCGAGGCGCTGCGCGCGCCGCTCGCCGCCTTCTGCCGCGCATGCGGCATCAAAGGCACGCTGCTTTTGGCGCGTGAGGGCATCAACGGCACGGTCGCCGGCAGTGAAGCGGCAATCGCCGCGCTCATCCATCATCTCGAATCCATCGAAGGTCTCGCCGGCCTCGAGATTAAATACAGCAGCGCCGCAGCGATGCCGTTCCACCGCATGAAGGTGCGGCTGAAGCGCGAGATCGTCACCATGGGCGTGGACAATATCGATCCGGCGGCAGGTGCAGGCAGCTATGTTGCGCCGGCCGACTGGAACGCATTGATCTCGGATGCAGGCACCATCGTCATCGATACGCGCAACGCCTACGAGGTGTCGCTCGGCACCTTCAAGGGCGCTGTCGATCCCGCCACCACCAGCTTCCGCGAATTCCCAGCCTGGGTCGAGCGGCATCGGCATGCGCTCGAGGGGCGCAAGGTCGCCATGTTCTGCACCGGCGGCATACGCTGCGAGAAGGCGACGGCCTATGTGAAGTCGCTTGGCTTCGAGGACGTTGTCCACCTCAAGGGCGGCATTCTGAAGTATCTCGAAGACGTGCCCGCCGAACAGAGCCTCTGGCAGGGCGAATGCTTCGTTTTCGACGAGCGCGTTTCGGTATCGCACGGGTTGGTCGAAGGCGAGGCCGAACTCTGCCGCGCCTGCCGGCATCCGCTAGCCGCAGAAGACCGGCTATCGCCGGAATACGCCACCGGCGTTTCATGCCCGCATTGCTTCGATGCCCGCTCGGACGAGGATCGCGCCCGCTATGCTGAGCGCCAGCGCCAGGTCGAGCTGGCGCAAGCGCGCGGCGATCGTCACATCGGAAGTTAGCTTCACGTCAAGCAACTTCACGTTAAGCAACAGAGAAGCGATCGATGACCCACAGCCATGTCCCGTCGTTCTGCCGACGCGCGACCTCGGTGGTGATCGTGCCGTCGGGAAGCCGGGTCGAGGTGAGCGCCAGGTCGCCATTGATGACAGCCGGACGCTGATCTCCGGACTGAAATTTGCGGCCGGTTGCGGTGATCTCCGCCAACAGCGTTTGGATGGCTTCGCGGCCGAACGTCAGTTGTCCGCCACCGCTGTCGATGATTGCATGCGGCTCAAAAAGCGCGGCCATGCCGTCAATGTCTCCGAGCCATTGCCGTGAAATCAGCAGGCGCTCCAGTTCCTGGGGATCGCGTGCGGGTTCGCGGTCAGTCTCATCGGTCATGCCAGGCTCCTCGCAAGCGACATGCTGCGACATTACTCGAAGTCGAGGGCGGTTTCGACACGTCCAATGTCCAGAGCGACGAGTGTTTTTGGGTGGAAGGAGGCTGCAGCACTTTGATTTCCGTGTGAAATCCCAGCAGATGTCGGTGCGAGGTCACGCGTGGCAGCGGGCAAAAGGATGCACCGCGTCATTGTAATGTCAAACTGCGGGACCTAGGTCTTCGACGTGCAAACCTGCCCGCGCACCTTCGGCCGGGCCAATTCTGGAGGCATAGATGTTCGATCCCAAGAAGCTCCTCGACGACCTGCTCGGCTCGCAAGTTCCCGGTACCGGATCGACCGTCCGTGACAAGGCGGGGCAGGCGGTGCAGATGGCCAAGGACAATCCGCTTGCCGCCGGTGCGCTGGCCGCGGTGCTGCTCGGAACCGGCCCAGGCCGTCAGGTCACCGGTGCGGCGGTGAAGCTCGGCGGCCTGGCCGCGATCGGCGGCCTCGCCTACAAGGCTTACCAGAACTACAAGAGCGGCAACGCGCCGGCCGAAACGCAAGCCGCCGGTGAACCGGAATTGCTGCCGCCGCCGGCCGATACCGCCTTCCATCCGTCGCAAGCGCCGCAGGGCGAAGACGAATTCACGCTGACGCTGGTCAGGGCGATGATCTCGGCGGCGAAGGCCGACGGTCATGTCGATGACGAAGAGCGGCAGAAGATCGCCGGCAAGCTCAGCCTCGCCGGCGTCGGCGCCGAAGCGGAGAAATTCCTGATGTCGGAACTGGACGCGCCGCTCGATCTGGATGTGCTGATCGCCGGCGCCAAGACCGATGCGCAAAAGCTGGAACTCTACACCGCCTCGCGTCTTGCCATCGATCCGGACACGCGGGCCGAACGCGGCTATCTCGACCTGCTTGCTGGCCGCCTCGGCCTGCCGGACGCGCTGGTCGACCATGTCGAGGCGACGGTGACGGCGGCGAAGGTGCCGGCAGCGGGCAGCACGGCCAAGCCGGTGACCGGTTCGCGCTGGTAGCTTGAAGGGGAGAGCCTCGGAGCGCTCGGCGGCATTCGCGTTAGCTCTCGTTAATCCGGTGAGCGCATGATTTCAGGCAGTCGGATCGGCTTTCCTCCTCCCAAGCCCGGTTCGGATCAGGGGCGGTCGCCAATGGCCGCCCTTTTTGCGAGCACAGGCCTTGGGCCGGCTTGCCATGGTTCCCGTCATTTGCGATGCCTCATCCCTTTCAGGGAGTACAGCCATGAGCGACTATAAAACCGCCATCGTCACCGGCGCCGGTACGGGCATCGGCAAAAGCGTCGCCACGGCGCTGCTCAAGGCCGGCTGGAATACGGTCTTCTGCGGTCGCCGCAAGCCGGTGCTGGAGGATGCGATCGCCGCCGCCGGGCCGACACAGGCCAAGGCATTGGCGGTCGCCTGCGACATCAGCAAGGCCGATCAGGTCGACGATCTGTTCGAGACGGTGGCAGCGGCCTTCGGGCGCGTCGACCTGCTCTTCAACAATGCCGGCACGAGCTACAAATCGACATTGATCGACGATATCCCGGTCGAGGTGTGGAACGACATCGTCGGGGTCAATCTCACCGGCTCGTTCCTGTGTGCTCGCGGCGCGTTCGGCGCCATGCGCAGGCAGCAGCCGATGGGCGGCCGCATCATCAACAACGGCTCGGTATCGGCCTATGCGCCACGGCCGGGCTCGGTGCCCTATACGGCGACCAAGCACGCCATCACCGGGCTGACCAAGACGCTGGCGCTGGACGGCAGGCCCTTCGACATTGCTTGCGGTCAAATCGACATCGGCAACGCGCTGACCGACATGGCGCAAGCGATGACGGTCGGCGTGCCGCAAGCCAACGGCACCATTGCCGCCGAAGCGGTGATGGATGTCGAGCGCGTCGCCGATGCCGTCCTTCACATGGCCAGCCTGCCGCTCGACGCCAACGTGCTGTTCATGACCGTGATGGCGACCAAGATGCCGTTTGTCGGCCGCGGCTAGTCTCAGCCCGGTCGCGTTCGACCGGCCTCATGCGACGCGCTTTAGGTTCTTGTTTATGCATGTCGTTATCACAAACCGCTGCACACTTTTGCGCGACATGCATTAGGGCCGCGTGACGGGAAGCGGCACGCCGGGAAGATACAGCGAAATCGGGCGGATTTCGTAGACGGCGGTCGGATTGACGCGGCGAAGGTCGCGCGCAATGTCGACAGCGGCGTCACGGTTGGCGCAGTCGACAACATAGAGTCCCAGCAATTGTTCCTTGGTCTCGGCGAAGGGGCCGTCAACAACCATTCCGGTGCCTGGCCCGCGCAAGGTGCAGGCGTCTTGTGTCGCGCCGAGCCGCGCCGCCGGTCCGAGGGTGCCTTGCCGGTAAAGCCGATCGTTGATCTGGAGAAGATCGGTCATCAGCGCCGAATCCTGCTCCGGCGTCAGCGCCGTAATCGCTTCTTCCTCGTGATAGGCTAGAATGGCATAGAACATCTGGCGTCTCCTTTCGTCGATCGTGGCCTCACTTCGTCAGAAACGTCTCGATCCGCTCCAGCGCGCGCAGGATGTTCTCTTCGGAATTGGCGTAGGATAGCCTGACATAGCCTTCGCCGAGAATACCGAAATCGGGGCCGCCGATCAGCGCCACGCCGGCATCCTCGAGCAGCGCCGAGGCGAGCTTCTTGGCCTTCCAGCCGGTCTTGGAAACATTGGGGAAGGCATAGAAGGCGCCTTTCGGCGTAATGCAGGAAACACCGGGCAAGGCATTCAACCCCTCGACCACGACCTTTCTGCGGCGGTCGAAGGCGCGCATCATCGTGTCGACATCGTCCTGCGGGCCGTCGATGGCGGCTATGCCGGCATACTGGCTCGGCGCGTTGACGCAGGACCAGCAATTGACCGCCAGCTTGCGCACCTTATCGTAGAGATGCGCGCCCTTGTCGCCGTTCGGCCAGATCGACCAGCCCATGCGCCAGCCGGTCATTGCCCAGGTCTTCGACCAGCCGTTGAGCACGATCAGCCGGTCGCGGATTTCGGGGAAAGCGAGCAGCGAACAATGCGTCTCGCCGTCATAGGTCATCACGTCGTAGATCTCGTCGGAAAGGATGGCGACATCCGGGTGCGCTTCCAGGCCCTTGACCAGCTTCTCGATCTCGGCGCGCGGTGTGACGCCGCCGGTCGGATTGGCCGGCGAGTTGAGGATCAGCAGCCTGGTCTTCGGCGTGATCAGCGCCAAGGTCTCCGCGGCCGAAAAGGCAAAGCCGTTCTCCTCGCGCATCGGCACCGGGATGGGGGCAGCACCGGTGAACTCGATCATCGAGCGGTAGATCGGAAAGCCGGGATCGGGATAGAGAATTTCGGCACCCGGCTCGCCAAACATCAGGATCGCCGCGAACATGGTCGGCTTGCCGCCGGGCAGGATCATCACCGCTTCCGGCGAGACTTCGACGCCAGTGGTGGCCAGCGTGCGGCGTACCACCGCTTCCCGCGTCGCCAGCAGGCCGTTGGCCGGCGTATAGCCGTGATGGCCATCGCGTAGCGCCTTGATCGCGGCCTCGACGATATGCTGCGGCGTCTTGAAGTCGGGCTGGCCGATGCCGAGATTGACAATGTCGCGGCCCTGGTGGGCAAGTGCAGTGGCACGCGCCAGCACTGCGAACGCATTTTCCTCGCCGAGGCGGTCGAAGGCCGAAATCGTGTGGAGCATTTTTCCCGTCCGTGTGGTTCTTTCAGCGAGCGTGCGTTTTTGTGAGCGTCCGCCCGCAAAAGTCAAACGGATTGGAGTTTTCGGTGTCGGAAAATCTCAAGAATTGGCATCCGCGCCCGCGGCCCGAACGCAAGTTGCTGGAGGGGCGCACTGTCAGGCTGGAGCCGCTCAACGCCGAAAAGCACGGCGACGGCCTGTTCGAGGCCTCGTCAGTGGTCGATGCCGGCGGCCGCTTCGCCTGGCTGTTCGACGACCCGCCGCAGACCCGCGCCGCCTTCCAGCCATGGCTGGACAAGGCCGAAGCCAGCGATGACCCGCTGTTCTTCACGGTCATCGACAAGGCCAGCGGCAAGGTCGCCGGGCGCCAGACGCTGATGCGCATCGATCCGGCCTATGGCGTGATCGAGATCGGCAACATCTATTGGGGACCGCTGATCTCGCGCAAGCCGGCGGCGACGGAAGCGCAGTTCCTGTTCATGAAGTACGTCTTCGACGAGCTTGGCTACCGCCGCTACGAATGGAAATGCAACAATCGCAACGAGCCGTCGAAGCGCGCGGCGGAACGTTTCGGCTTCAAGTTCGAGGGCGTTTTCCGTCAGCATCTTGTGGTCAAGGGCGAAAACCGCGATACCGCGTGGTATTCGATCATCGATAAGGAATGGCCTGATCTGCGCAGAGCCTATGAGGCGTGGCTCGATCCGGCCAATTTCGACAGCGATGGCCAGCAGAAGCGGCGGCTCGAGGATTTCCGCGCCGAGTTTGGCGCGTAGCAGGAGCTCATAGATGGCGCATACCCACGACCATGCCGCGCAGGGCCACGACCACAGTCACGGTGCCGGGCATGTGCATGGCTCGACCGACAAGAAGCGCGTGCTGATCGCGGCTTGCCTGACCGCCGGCTTCATGGTCGTCGAAGCGCTTGGCGGTCTCCTGACGGGATCGCTGGCGCTGCTGGCGGATGCCGGCCACATGCTTGCCGACTGCATTGCGCTCGGCCTTGCCTGGTATGCCTTTCATCTTGCGAGCCGACCGGGGACCGTGCGCCTCACCTACGGCTTCGGCCGGGTCAAGACACTGGTCGCCTACACCAACGGCATCGCCATCTTCGCCATTGCGCTGTGGATCGTCTATGAGGCCTGGGGGCGTTTGCTGACGCCTGAGCCCGTGCTCGGTGGGCCGATGCTGGTCGTTGCGATTGCCGGCCTTGCGGTCAACATCGGCTCTTTCTTCGTGCTGCATGGCGGCGACCGTGACAGCTTGAACATGCGCGGCGCCATCCTGCACGTGCTCGGCGACCTGCTTGGCTCGGCCGCGGCGATCATCGCGGCGCTGATAATCCTGGCGACGGGCTGGACGCCTATTGATCCGATCCTATCGGTCCTTGTCGCGCTGCTGATCCTGTCCACGGCATGGTCGCTGATGCGCGAGGCTGCCCACGTCCTGCTCGAAGGCGTGCCGGCAAGCCTCGACCGCGACCTGATCGCGAGGGACATCGAAGGCTCGATCAAGGGCGTGCGCGAGGTGCATCACATGCATGTCTGGTCGATCGACGGTTCCAGCAACATGGCGACGTTGCATGCCTGCCTCAATGACGGCGTCGACGCGCATATGGCGGTCAGCGCGATCAAGAAACGGCTTGCGCAGGAGCATGGCATAGCCCATGCCACCGTCGAACCGGAATTCGGCCAATGTGCCGACAGCCATGAGCATGATGGCGAGCACGATCACGCGCATGATGCGGCACCGCACCGTGGCCACTATCACTGATTTCGGGAGTTCCTGGTATTGGCAACGATCGACATGAACGCCCGCTACCCTGGGGCCGCGTGATGGACCGCGACACCCGCAATGCGGCAATCGGCGCCGCCTGGATTTTGCTGCTGTTCGGCATCGCAGCCTATTATCTTCCAACCGTGATGCTGGCGGTCGGCAACGTCTCGACGGTTCTTGCCGGCGTCGTCGCCGCGATCTTCATGGTGGCAATCTTCGTCGTGTTCTGGCTGCGTAGCCGCAGCCAGCGCAAAAAGGGAAAGTGACATGCGCATTCTGATTACCGGCGCGGCAGGCATGGTCGGCCGCAAGCTCATTGCCCGGCTGGCCAAGGACGGGACACTCGGCGGCCGCAAGATCGCCGCGCTCGACCTTCACGACATCGTGCCACCGCAGGCGCCCGCCCTCGAAGGCGTCAGCATCAGCGTCCACACCGGCGACCTTGCCGCGCCGGGCGCGACGACAAATCTGGTCGCGCCGCGGCCCGACGTGATCTTCCATCTCGCCGGCGTGGTGTCGGGTGAAGCGGAGGCCAATTTCGATCTCGGCTACCGCGTCAATCTCGATGGCACAAGGGCGCTATTCGATGCCGTCCGGCTGGCGGCATTTGCGCCGCGCCTCGTCTTCACCTCATCGATCGCCGTGTTCGGCGCGCCGTTTCCCGAAATCATTCCGGACGAGTTCCACCCGACGCCGCTGACCTCTTACGGCACGCAGAAGCTGATGGGCGAGGCGCTGCTTGCCGACTATACCAGGCGTGGCTTCTTCGACGGCATCGGCATCAGGCTGCCGACCATCTGCGTCAGGCCGGGAAAGCCGAACAAGGCGGCCTCAGGTTTCTTCTCCGGCATCATCCGCGAGCCGCTGAGCGGCCATGAAGCCATCCTGCCGGTGCCGCGCTCGGTCGTCCACACACACGCCAGCCCGCGTTCGGCGGTGAATTTTTTGATCCATGCGGCTGGAATTGACGGCGCTGCAGTCGGGCCGCGCCGCAACCTGACGATGCCGGGCGTCGCCGTCAGTGTCGGCGAACAGATCGAAGCGCTGGAACGTGTTGCCGGCGCCAAGGCGGTCAAACTGATCCGCGAGGAGCCCGACGAGACGATCTGGGCGATCGTGAAGGGTTGGCCGACACGCTTCGAGGCGCGGCGCTCGAGGGAGCTTGGCTTCGCTGCCGAAACGAGCTTCGACGAGATCATACGCGTCCATATCGAGGACGAGTTGGGCGGCAGGATCCCTAGTTAAAGCACCCCGATCGGGCGCAACGAGGTCAGGCGCCAGTCAGGCTGGCCGATAGCAGCAGCAGACCGAACAGGAAGACGAAGGCGGCACCGCCGATTTCGACGAAGGAATGGATGCGGTTGCCCATGCGGCCGTCGCCGGCGAAATACACCGCCCAGTTCTTCGCGGTGACCGCAAGCGTCGCCAGAGCCGAGACGGTGATTGCGGTGCCTAACGCCATGGCCAGCACCGACAGGATACCGCCGAACCACAGCCCATTTAGCAAGGCGAAGCTCAGCACGATCAGCGCGCCGGAACAGGGGCGGATACCGACGGCAGCCACCGCCGACCAAGCCGTGCGCCAGTCGAAGCGATCGCCGGAAAGCAGCGCCGGGTCGGGCGCATGCGAGTGCCCGCAGGTCTCGCAGACCTCCCCCGCCGCATGGCTGTGGTGATCGTGCGCAGCATGGGCGTGGTCCTGTGCGCCGTGGTCATGATGGTCATGCGCATGGTCGTGATCGTCATGCGCATGAAGCGCGTGGGAATGTGCCGCATGGGCATGCGCGGAATGTGAATGGCCGGCATGTGAATGGCCGGCATGGGCAGCCGAGAGGCTGTAGCCGGGATTTGCGCCGAACAGGCGAAGGATGGCCGGGCCGGCCTTGCGCCACAGCAGCCAGGCGCCGAACAGGGTGACGAAGACATAGCTCATGATTTCGAGGAACCATGCGGCGTCGGTCATCGATATCGCGGTGCCGCGCAGCACGAAATAGGCGAGCAGCATCACCACGATCGCGGTCAGCGCCTGCAGCAGGGCCGAGACGAAGGACAGCATGATGCCGCGCCGGAGCGCCACTTCATTGGCCACCATGTAGGACGAGATCACCGCCTTGCCGTGACCGGGGCCGGCAGCGTGGAAAATGCCATAGGCAAAGGACAGGCCGATGAGCAGCCACATGTTGCTGCCGTCCTGGCGCATCGCCTTCATCGCGCCGGCAAGCGCATGATAGAATTCCTGCTGGCGCAGATTGATCCACATCAGGATGTGGGCGAACGGGCCGGTGGCGGTTGGAGCCATGCCGTCATTGGTGCCGATGCCGAGCGAGCTCTGGGCGTGGGCGGAGCCGAGAAAATGCGTCATCACAAAGGCGGCGGCCAGAAGACCGACTGCCAAACGCAGGGACGGTTTCGTCACTGGATCTATCCTTCCGGCTGACAGGTCAGTTCAAGCTTGGTGGCAAAGATCTTGCTCATGTCGGTGCCCGTCGGATCGTTGAAGAACGCGTCGGTCAGGGTCTTCTGGTTCTGGGCGATCGCCTCATCCGGATTCGGGCGGACAACCTTGCTGGTGCAGGTCGGCGGCAGGCCATCGACCTGCAGATGGGCATCCTCGGTGAAATCGATCGCGGTGTAGAAGGTCGGGTCGTACACCCCGATGTCGATCTTGCCGCTGAGCTTGATCGGCGCCTTCGGTTCAGATTCGAACAGGATGATCAACTGGTCGTTGTCGAAATTGGCCATCAGCTGCGGCGGCGGGGTCATTGCCACGTCCTTGCCGTCGACGGTGACGAGCTGGAAGTAGTTGAATTCGGCAAGCGAGGCATGGACGGTGTCGGCAACATCCTTCAGCTCCTTGTCGTCGAGCTTCAGGTCGGAATTCTTGTCGAACTCCATCATCACCGTGCTCGAAAACAAGTCGTCGAAGCGCCAGACATGGCGCAATGCCTTCACAGTTTGGTGATCCGGGCCGAGGACCACTTCGAGCCGTGCCTCGGCGAAGACGTGGGGATGCACCTCGGCCGGTCCGACGGCGGCGATAGTCGCGGTCAAGGCCGAAGCCAGCATGATTGCTTGCTGTTTCAGGTGCATTCTCGGTCGCGATTCAATCGGCTTCGGTGAATTGCCGACAGTTACCAGAAAGGGGGCGAAAATGGGACCGCAAGCCGGCTGAAAGCTCATGCGGTGTCCAGCGCCTTGAACCACTGCACCAGGAAGTCGACGAATACGCGAACTTTTGCAGGCAGATAGCGCCGGTGCGGATAGACGGCGAAGATGCCGCCGCCGGGCAGGATGCGGTCATCCAGCGCAGTCACCAGCTTGCCGCTTTCGATGTCGGGCGCGGCGATGAAATCTGGCAGGATGGAAAATCCCAATCCAGCCACGGCAGCGGCCCTTGCCGCCATCGGGCTGTTGACCTCGATCGGGCCGGAAACCGAAACGCTCACGGTATCGCCGCTGTCGCCCTTGAACGGCCAGTTGGTGAGCCAGCGGCCATTGGTGTCGATGATGCAAGGCACGCGGGCAAGGTCTTGCGCCCTGACCGGCATGCCGTGCTTGGCGATCAGTTCGGGAGACGCGCAAAGCCGTACCGAAAATGGCGCCAGGCGCCTGGCGATCAGCGAGGAATTCTCCAGCCGCGAAATGCGCACCGCCAGATCGAAGCCCTCCTCGACTAGATCGACGAAGCGATCGTCGAGATGAATGTCGAGGACGATGTCGGGATGCTGCTTGGCGAAGTCGATCAGCGATTGGCCGATCGGCGCGTCGGCGAAAGTACGCGGCGCCGACAGCTTGATCCTGCCGCGCACGTCGCCGGAGGATTCGCGCACCGCATCGGCAAGGCTGTCGACCTCGCGCACGATCTCCGAGGCGCGCCGGTAATAGGTGTGGCCGGCCTCGGTCAGGGAGAACTGCCTGGTGGTCCGGTTGAGCAACAGCGCGCCGAGCTCGTCCTCGAGCTCGCGCACGTATTTCGACAACAGCGCCTTGGAGCGGCCGATCTTGCGCGCCGCCGCCGAAAAGCCTTCGGCCTCGACCACGTCGATGAAGGCACGCATGCGGGTCAGCGTATCCATGTCATGCGCCTCCTTGGCGGGCTGAAAGGATGCGGGCGGCCAGCGCAATCAGCTGCCGGTCGCTGTTCTTCGGACCGAGCAGCGAAAGTCCGAACGGCGCGCCTTCGGCTCTGCCGAGCGGCAGCGTGATTTGCGGAAAACCGGACAGGCCGGAAAGGCATAGCAGTCTCAGCGCGCGCTCGCGATAGGTCTGCAAATCGTCGAATGTCGCGGCCTTGAGCGGCGCGGCACCCGGAGCGGTCGGAAGCACAAGAACGCCGTCGTCGCCAAGCAGGCCGGCAAGTTCGAGGCGAAACGAAACGCGACGTTCCGTTTCGTGCTGCGCGGTTGTCGCGCTGATGGTCGCGCCATGCTCGAAGCGCTCCCTGACGCCGGGGCCGAGCATGCGGTCGCCGCCGGCGATCCAGGCGCCGTGGCTTTGCCAGGCTTCATAGCCCTGCAGCTTACGGAAGCACCAATAAAGATCGTCGATTGAATGCGACAGCGGGCCAACGCTGCGCGGCGCTCCCAGCACCGTAGCGACACCGCGGACCATGGCGCGATATTCCTCGGCCTCCAGCGGGCCGAGCACGAGGCTGTCCAGCGCGTCGAGGGCAAGAGGGCTTACCAGTTCGTGGCGATGCGGATCGTCGCCGAGCAGCACCGTGCCGACCTTTTCGTAGGCGACGATATCCCTGGCGAACCAGCCGACCGTGTCCAGCGAAGGCGCCAGCGGCATGGTGCCGTCGAGCGGGATGCGGCCATGCGTCGTCCTGAGGCCGATCAGGCCGCAGAAGCTTGCCGGCGCACGGATCGAGCCGCCGGTGTCGGAGCCGGTGGCGATGTCGGCAAGCCCGCCGGCGACAGCCGCGGCAGAACCGGAGGACGAGCCGCCGGTGACGCGATCGGGTGCCGCCGGATTGACCGGCGACGGGAAATGCGCGTTCAGCCCCAGCAGGGAAAATGCGAGTTCGTCGGTCTGCGTCTTGCCGACGAAACGCGCACCCGAATCAAGCAGCGCCTGGACGGCCGGCGCGGTCGCCATGGCCGGTGAAGCGTCCCGGTATTTCTGAGGATTGCCGCAGCCGGTGCGGTAGCCGGCGACGTCGAAGATGTCCTTGACGGCCAGCCGCAAGCCGGCAAGCGGGCCGGATTTCGCATTGGCTACAGGGGTTTGATCAAGGTCGAGAAAAGCGTTCAGCGGGCCGCGAGTGCCTGTCATGCGTTCGATATCCGGATGTGCTTGCCGCAGCATTGTTCTTCTGGTTGCCGCAGCATTGTTCGATGCCACAAATTTTACAACCTGCCATACGATTTTTATTGATTGTGAAATCTTTCGCTCTTATATCGCGCTTGCCCAAAGTCGCACGTGCCTGTGGGTGTCCGCCGATCCTCGAATGGTGAGGGCAATCGGTAAGGTAACTGGAGCCAACCCCTTCAGTCGGTTTAGCGGCCAACCGCCAACCGAGGACACCTTGAAGCAACGACGGTGCGGGCCTTTCTGGTGTTCTGCCGGTCGTCCAAAGACCGGGGTTACTGAAGAGGCACACCTTCATTGCCGGCAGTGCGGACGGGGTCTCCCATCCAAGCCAAGGCAGACAAAGCGAACCGAGGCCGGGCAAGGCCAAGGTTCACCGCCGCGAGACGGCGCTTCATGGTTCCGGGGTCTCCACCGGCTGGTTCCATGGATTTCCGTCCCGCCTTTGTCCACCGCGTGTTCGCGAGGCCGAGAGCCCGCGTCCGCAAGCCTTTGTGCGCGCCGAAAGGCGCTGATGGAGAGACCCCGATGGCTACCCAGCGCATCCTTGATTTCCTCGCTACCCGACGTCCGAACGGCCCGTGCCTCGTCGTCGACCTCGATGTGGTGCGCGACAATTTCCGCGCCTTCGAGAAGGCGCTTCCCGATTCCAAGATCTACTATGCGGTGAAAGCAAACCCGGCGCCGGAAATCCTGCGCCTGCTTGCTGCGATGGGCTCGTCCTTCGACACCGCTTCCGTTGCCGAAGTCGAGATGGCGATGGACGCCGGTGCGCCGGCGGACCGCATCTCCTTCGGCAACACCATCAAGAAGGAGCGCGACATCCAGCGCGCCTACCAGCTCGGCATTAAGCTGTTTGCGGTGGACTGCGTCGAGGAGGTCGAGAAGATCGCCCGTGTCGCTCCCGGCGCTCGCGTGTTCTGCCGCGTCCTGACCGACGGCGAGGGCGCCGAATGGCCGCTGTCGCGCAAGTTCGGCTGTGTGCCGGCGATGGCGGTCGACGTGCTGCGCCATGCCAGGGCGCTCGGTCTCGCCGCCCATGGCGTGTCGTTCCATGTCGGCTCGCAGCAGACCGACCTGACCGCCTGGGACCGCGCGCTGGGCGACGCCAAGAAGGTGTTCGCGACGCTCGCCGAAGAGGGCATCGTGCTGAAGATGGTCAATATGGGCGGCGGCTTCCCGACCCGCTATCTCAGGGATGTGCCGGTGGCGCAGGCCTATGGCCAGGCGATCTTCTCGGCGCTCAGGAAGCACTTCGGCAACGCGATCCCCGAGACGATCATCGAGCCGGGCCGCGGCATGGTCGGCAATGCCGGCGTCATCAAGTCGGAGGTCGTGCTGATCTCGAAGAAGGCCGACAACGACAATGTGCGCTGGGTGTTCCTCGACATCGGCAAGTTCGGCGGTCTGGCCGAGACCATGGACGAGGCGATTCGCTACCCGATCGTCACCGCGCATGACGGCACCGAGACCGCGCCTTGCGTGCTCGCCGGCCCGACCTGCGATTCGGCCGACGTGATGTACGAGAAGACGCCGTATCCGCTGCCCTTGTCGCTGACCATCGGCGACGAGGTGCTGATCGAGGGCACCGGTGCCTACACGACGACCTACGCGTCGGTTGCCTTCAACGGCTTCGAACCTCTCCGATCCTACGTGATCTGACGGTTCGAAAGAACCGATCAGATCATCCCGAGGTGGGCGCCTGTCGCCCGCCCGGGCTCGCCTGTGGAACAATCCGCTCGTGAAGGATCGCGGAAATGGACGTTTTGGATTTCATTGTTGAAGGCGCCGCGGGAATCTCCCCCTCGAGGGGGGAGATTGCCGGCGCTTTTGTCATCACTGCCGAAACCGCCGCCGACGTTGGCGCGCGCGAGGCTTTGCTCGATCGCGCCATGGGGCCGAAGCGCCGGAAAAAGTCGTCGGAAAAGCTGCGGCGCGGCCGCCGGCCTTCGGAGGGCCTTGCCTTTGTCGCGCGCGATGCGTCGGGCACTGTTGCCGGCACCGTGCGGTTGTGGGACGTGGTGCTGGGCGAGGGCGGCAAGGCAGCGCTGCTGCTCGGCCCGCTTGCGGTCGACCCGGCGCTGAAAAATGCCGGCATCGGCTCGGCGCTGATGCGCCATGCAGTGACTGAGGCCGAGCGGCTTGGCCATGCGGCGATCCTGCTGGTCGGCGACGCACCCTATTACGAGCGCTTCGGGTTTTCGGCCGCAAAGACCGGCTCGCTGGCCATGCCGGGGCCTTACGAGCGGCACCGCCTGCTGGCGCGGGAACTGGTGGTCGGCGCGCTCGACGGCGCGCAGGGCACGTTGAAGGCGGCCGGGCGCAAGCTGAAGGCGCAGCGGCTGTCGCTCGCTGGCTGATGGTTCGAAGCCGCCGTCGTCGCGCGCGGCGGCTTGTCTCACCTTAAGCGATCAGCCGATCAGCTGGCTGAGCGCCATGGCGACGCTCATGTCGCCTTCGACCTTTATCTTGCCGGACATGAAGGCCATGGTCGGGTTGAGATCGCCTGATATCAGCGAGTCCAAATCGTCGAGCGACAGCTGTATGGTGCAATCTGCCGGTGCATCGGTGGTCGAGACATCGGCGCCGTCGATGACGATGACGCCGTCGCTGCCGGTGTCGAATTTCACGGAGCGATCGAACCCGGCGCTCGCCACGCGCGACCTGATCTTGTCGGCAATCTCCTGAACGCTCATGGCGGTTCTCCTCGTCTGGTTGCGTTTGTCGCGCCTTGGCGCTTCGACCCGGCCGAAGCCGCTTGCCTGGTTTTACAGCCACGGTCGGCGCATATAGCTTCGGGTTGACGTTTACGTCAACGCGGTTCCCCGAGCTGAAGATGGGCTTTATCGCCGCAGCATCACGCGGGCATGACACCTTGGCGGCCGGCATTGTTGCCATGCAAAGCCGCCGGGCGTATCAGGCACCACTCCCCTTTTGATATCGGCGAGCCGCCCCGGTGCTTTCCAGAAACGAACCGCAAGTCTATGCCCGCCGACTGCGCGCGGTGCTGATCCGATCGATCCCGCTGCTCGAGGCGCGCGGCATCGCCGTCGTCATTCTGGCGGCTTTGGTCGGGGTGATAGCGGGTGCGCTGGTCACCGGCATGAGCGAACTGGTGCAGGTCCTGCATGGGCTTATGTTCGGCGTTCAGCCCGGTGGTCGGCTTTCGGCGATGTTTTCGCTGCAAAGGCCGGAGCAAGCGCTGATACCGGCGATCGGCGGCATCCTGCTCGGGCTGACGGTGATCTGGCTGAGAAAGCGGAAGTTCCGCACGCCGGTCGATCCGATCGAAGCCAACGCCCTTTACGGCGGCCGCATGTCGCTGACCGACACTTTCATCATCGCCGGGCAGACGATGATCTCGAGCGGCTTCGGCGCTTCGGTCGGGCTCGAGGCCGGCTACACGCAGGTGGGTTCCGGCCTGGCGTCGCGGCTGGCGCGCTTGTTCAGGCTGCGCCGCAACGATGTCCGCATCCTCGTCGGCTGCGGTGCGGCCGGCGCGATCGCCGCCGCCTTCGATGCGCCGCTGACCGGCGCCTTCTACGGTTTCGAGCTGGTCATCGGCATCTATTCGGTCGCCAATGTCGCGCCGGTGATGGCCGCCGCGATCTCGGCCTCGCTGACCGCCGAAATGTTCGGCGGCGTGCCGTTTCCGCTGGAGCTCGCGGGTCTGCCGGCGCTCACCGTCAGCCAGTATTTGCCGTTCATGCTGCTCGGGCTTTTGGGTGGCGGTGCTTCGATCGCCATCATGCATCTGGTGAGCCTGATCGAGCGCATCTTTGCGCGGCTGTCGATCGACGCCTCGTTGCGCCCAGCCATCGGCGGCGTGATGGTCGGGCTGCTGGGGCTGATCACGCCGCAGGTCCTGTCCAGCGGCCATGGCGCGCTGCACCGCGAATTCGCGATGAATTACGGGCTGGCCGTGGTGGCCAGCGTCTTCGTGCTGAAGCTGTCGGCGTCGGCGATCTCGCTCGGCTCCGGCTTCCGCGGCGGGCTGTTCTTTGCCTCTTTGTTCCTCGGTGCCCTGCTCGGCAAGATGTTCGCCGGCGCGATGGCGTTCGTCTCGCCGGCGACCGGCATCGACCCCGCCGTCGCCGCCGTCGTCGGCATGACCTCGCTCGCCGTCGGCGTCGTCGGTGGCCCGTTGACGATGACCTTCCTGGCGCTGGAATCGACCCGCGACCTGACGCTGACCGGCGTGGTGCTGGCCGCCTCGCTCATGGCGGCGATCCTGGTGCGAGAAACGTTTGGCTATTCCTTCTCGACATGGCGCTTTCACCTGCGCGGCGAAACCATCCGCAGCGCCCATGATGTAGGCTGGATGCGCAGCCTGACGGTCGGCTCGATGATGCGCAAGGATGTCCGCACCATCGACGCCTCAACGACGCTTGCAACATTCCGCAAGCAGGTGCCGCTCGGTGCCTCGCAGCGCGTCATCGCGGTGGATGCCGAACTGCACTATGTCGGCGTGCTGATCGTCGCCGAATTGCACAGCCATTTGTCGGATGACGAGATGCCGGTGCTGTCCTTCGCCAAATTTAGGGATGCGGTGCTGGTGCCGAGCATGAACGTGCAGTCGGCGGCCGAGACCTTCCAGCGCGCCGGCGCCGAGGAATTGGCAGTGGTCGAGGATTTCACCGACCGCAAGGTGGTCGGTTTGCTGACCGAAGGCCACCTGATGCGCCGCTATGCCGAGGAACTCGACAAGGCGCGGCGCGATCTGTCGGGCGAGGGGTAGCCGAGAGGGGATGGCGATCCCGCTGCATTTAGCTGGACACCGCCGGCGAATGACCGCTACCATCGCGGTGGCTTTGAACCAGATTTCATCTGGAGCCAGATTCCGCCTGGAGATGGCGTGCTCGAAGAACCGAACAGAAATCCCGGATCCCATCGCTATGGGAAGCCGAGCTTGTGGTGGCCACCACCGTTGGGTTGACGGCCTGCGGGCCTGATCCAAGCTGAAAATCAAATTCTGTGTTCAGAGAGACATCATCATGAATACCCTGCTTTCCGTGGAAGCCCGGGAGACCGCGCTTGCCGTGACTTTCGTGTCGGGCGAAACAGTCTGCTACCCCTGGCTTTGGCTAAAGGACAATGCACCATCGGCGTTTCACCCGCAGACCGAAGAACGAACTTTCGACCTGACCAGCGTAGACCCCTCGCTCAGACCCATCAGCGTGCGGGACAGGGGCAGCGCTGTGGGCATTGTCTGGCAGAACGACCAGGCTGAGGAGGAATTCCCGAGCCAGTTCTTTGAGTCCTACCGTCCCGGCAGAAAGCGGGACGATCCGGCCGACATCGCTCCGAAACTCTGGGACGCCTCAATCAATCTTGAAACCATGCCGCGTCACGCCGCCGGGGACATCTTGCAAAGCGATGCCGATCTGCTCGCCTGGCTGAAGGCAACGGCTGCATACGGGCTCTCCATCGTCGATGGGCTTGACGATGATCCCGATGCGGGGCGGCGTTCGGCCGAGCGGATTGGTTTCCTGCGCCAGACAAATTTCGGCACGATGTTCGAAGTCGTGTCGATGCCGAACCCGAACAATCTGGCCTATACGCCGGTCGCCTTGCCGCTACACACCGATCTCGCGAACCAGGAGGTGCCGCCCGGCTACCAGTTCCTGCATTGTATCGCCAATGACGCTGAGGGCGGTGGATCGATCTTTGCCGACGGGTTTGCGGTCGTCGCCGCGCTACAGGCGGAAGATCCGGAAGCCTACCGCCTATTGTGCGAGATCGAGATCCCCTATCGTTTTCACGATGAAAACTACGATCTGCGCGGTCGGTTTCCTGTGATTGTAACGCAACGCGACGGGGAAGTGACGGAGTTGCGGTTCAACGCCCATCTTGTCGATGTCATCGACCTTCCCTCCGACCTATGCGCGCCCTTTTATGCGGCTTATCGCAAGCTGATGATGATGATCCGCGGGCCGCGTTTCCAAATAGCCTACCGCCTGAAGGCCGGCGAAATGGCGGTCTTCGACAATCGCCGGGTGTTGCATGGCCGCCAATCGTTCAACCCGAACACCGGGCCGCGACATCTGCGCGGATGCTATGTCGATCGTGGTGAGTTTCAGAGCCGAATTCGCGTCCTGTCCCGATAGCGGCACGACACACATGTCGGCCGCTGTGCAAGGAGGGCTCACGTCAACGGCCCGCTAATCGCCGGCTCCGAAATCCGATTGCGCGAACTGTCTTCTTCCTTGTGGAAGAGTGTCTTGAAGAAAAGAGCGTCGGGAACCGCATTGATTACTTTTGCGATCACGGCGGTCGCGAGCACGGCAAACGCTAGGCGACCGAGAAGCACGCTCGTGACATCGGCGCCAAGTGCGACAACGACCAACGTGTCCTCAATGAGGCTATGGGCAAAACCCATGAACACGCAGGCGAGGAATATCTGACGCGGCTCCGCGCTAGGCGTGCGCGCCTCGCGGATCAGCAGTCCTGCGCCATAGGAAATCCCGAGAAACAGGCCGACAGCGGCGAGAGGTACCGTCTGCTTTTCGATGCCGGCGAGCCGAAAGAGCGGTGCAAGCCCTCTGTTCATCCACTCCAAAATGCCCGCCATCTTGAGAAGCTCGATAACCCAGCTTAGCGCAAGCAAAACGACGAGCATGATGCCCAGGGTTTTGACTGTGCCCAGGAGAAAGCCGCCCCAGTCGGTGCTTTCATTCGTCGGCATCCACGCCGGCGCCACCGGTCCTGACAGCCATCCGGTCACGGCGAATATCTGATGCAGAAGGACAGCAAAGACCAAACCCCCGCCAATACGAAGCGCCGCGGTGACCAGGAAGCTCGGCCCGGTCCTCTGAATGATCCGTTGCTCGATCGGAATGGCATGTGCAAACAGCAAGAGAGCCGAAAGAACCGTCATGTCGGCAGTGCTGAGCGCCGAAACCGGAACCAAGGTGAATACGATCACAAGCGCGCCCCAGATCCCGACCAGCAATCCCGTCAGCCAGGCAAAGGCGAGTTCAGGTGGCAACCCCACCTGCAACATGAGCGGGGAGAAGAACGGAGAAATTGCCTGGATGACGCGAAGGTCCTGCAGGAGCCGCGTGGCTATCGCAACCGGAACGATCACGCGAACCAGCTCCCAATAGATTTCAAGCGTTTCCAATGTCTTGCGATAGAAGGCGGCGCAAATTGCCATCATGCTGCTCCATCATCCCTGGAGCCATCTGGGTAACCTGAGACGCTTCGCATTTGTGGTCAAAGTTTGCGATTACGTGCAATAAAATTGCAATACACCGACGATGAGCGCGACCGAGATGGACAAGATCGACAGAAGGCTTCTCAACCTGCTCCAGGATGATGCCTCACGAACGAACGCCAAACTGGCGGGGTTAGTCGGGCTTTCCCCTTCGAGCTGCCTGCGCCGCATACGACGACTGAAGAAAAGCGGCGTCATCAGCCGCGTTGTCGCGCTTCTCGCACCTGCAAAGGCTGGCCGGGGCTTGAAAGCGATCGTCACCGTCGAACTGGAGCGTCATGGCGAGCAGTATATGCGGGACTTTCTCGAGTTGGCCGCTCAGGAACCGGCCGTCACTCAGGCCTACAGCGTGAGCGGCGAAACCGACGCCGTCCTTATGCTCCGCCTGACGGATATGGAAGAGTTCGATGCGCTATGCGAGCGACTGTTCCGAGACCGAAGCAACGTCGCGCGATACCAAACGATGTTCGTGATCCGAACGGCCAAAGAAGTGACCGCAATTCCACTGTAGTGTTCGGGTTGCGATAGACCTGCTAGGCCGTGAATTCAGCGGCCCGGCGAAGAAACTTTACGAACTTTCAATATGCCGCAAAGGCGGTAGTGAAGGAACGCCTAGCGCACGCTAGGACAATCGCTGGCGCCGAATGTCGGAATTGGGCGCCAGCTCGACGCATTTCATGGCGCCTCCCTCACGCCCAGGCATGAAGCTGTCCTTGTTGACTCAAGGAGAATTTGCATGCGTGGTCATTGCTTATGTTGCGCTATTGCTTTTGAAGTCGATGGCCCGGCACAGGCCTGCGTGGTCTGTCATTGTGAAAGTTGTCGGCGGCAATGTTCTGCGCCGATGACCTCCTATATTGGCGTCTTGAACGGCCAATGGCGATGGCTGAGCAAGCTACCGAAGGTATTCAACTCTTCTCCCGGTGTGGAAAGAACATTTTGCGATCACTGTGGCACGCCGCTGTCCTTCCGCTCAAAGAACATGTCTGATGTCATGCATTTTTTTGCGGCAGCGATGGAGGAGCCAGAAAAATTTGCACCTACGCTGCATGTCGCCTTTGAGGAGAAGCTCGCTTGGTTGAAACTCGCCGACAACCTGCCGACCCGTTTTGGGCCTGACTATACGAAAGACTAGGATCTGCTCGCATCGAGACAAACGGCGGAAGCTGAGGACAGCGTCCGGAAGCGAGATGATACCCCCGTCCGTTCAAACGGCGGTCAAACATTATCGATCGTGGCTGCTCTCGACCTGCTTGAGCGGCAGCAGGTAGGCGATGATCTGCTGATCGCCGAGAGCTGGATCAAAGCCAATAATGTCGGATGCGAAAAGGTCGTGAGCAGGGCGTCTCTCGAAGCCAAGGCTCTCGTACAGCTTGCATGCAGACGGCATGAACGAGGCAGTGTGAAGCGCAAGGCCGCCTGAGCCTTGCCGACGCGCTTGCATGACGCACCATTCGCAAAGCGCGCGGCCGTATCCGCGGCCCTGTGCCGAGGGAGCGACCGCGAGGGTCCTGAGGCCTGCCAGCCCGGGCGGCCAGCCCATGCGGTCAAAGGCGGCATCGGCGTAGTAGGTGACCGTCCCGACGAGCCGTCCCTCGGCTTCGAGCACCGCGACGCTAGCCTTCGCCCATCGCCCCGCGATATCCCGCGCGTCGTTCACGTAGGGCTCGAAGATGTGTGGCGCCAGAACGGGCCGTAACGATGCGAAGGCGTCGGAGACGAGCCCGCCAATTTCATCCAGTTCCTGACGGCTTGCCAGCCGGACGCGTGGCTTGGATGCGATTTGCATGCATGTTCTCACTGCACCAGTAATTGGACCATATGTAGGGCGTTGTGTGCCCCTCCGGCTGGCTGGACTTCGCCCGGCTTCGGCCGTGTCCCGCAGCGCGATTCACCCGGAGAGATTCGCCTGCCACAATAATCACCGGCAGCAAGATTCCAATGGACCTGAGCCGTCGAGCCGCGACGAGGAGTTAATCGGCGGAGTACCTCAAGCTTTCGGTAACAGTTTGCTCATGCTTATGCGCTCCTCGACCTCGTATCCGCACTTTCGGTAGAACCCAAGAACCGTCGAATTGGAAGCGACAATTTGGAGGTTGATCTTTATGCAACCAAGGCCGGCGAGCCGCCTTTCGGCCTCATGGATGAGGGCCTCGCCGATCCCTTTTTGGCGATGGGACTGCAGGGTAGCGATGCGCGATATCTACCCTCGATGGCCGTCATACCCGGCCATGATCGATCCGACGACCTGATCGGCCTCTATCGCCACCAAAAGCAGGTTCGGCTGATGCCTCAGCTTCCCGCGAAGCGGGAGCGATCGTAGTTGCGCGACATCTCGAGCCCAGACTATCCGGCTCTATAGTGGAGCGTTACGGCGACCCAGCAGCAGAGCGATGCCCAACGCCGGAAGCGTCGCCATCGCGACGGCGAAGAAGACGAATTGCAGCCCGGCCGATGCGGCGACCAAGCCGAGCGCCGGACTGCCGAAGCCGAGCGCCACGTCGAGGAAGACGGTGTAGAGTCCCATGGCCAGGCCGCGGCTGCGTGGCGGAAGACGGCTCACGGCCTCGGCACCGAGGCCGGGATAGACCAGCGAGTAGCCAAGGCCAGTCAGGCCCGCTCCGATGGCGGCTAGAACGGGCCCGGGCGCAAGCCAGATCAGCATCAGCCCTGCAGCCTCGACAGCCACGAAGATCATGGCGACCCGTGCGCCCCCTAACCTGTCAGGCAGGTGGCCGAAGCATAGCCTTGCCACGATCAGCGACGCGGCATAGGCCGTGAAGGGAAGCCAGACCGGCTGCCAGCCCCGCTCGGCAAAGAGCAGCGCGCCGAAGGCCAGAATCGCACCATAGCCGAGACTGCTGAAAGCTGCTCCCACTCCGGGAAGCCAGACCGCTTGCGCCACGCTCCTCCATGACTGCGGCACGCTGCTCGCGGCGGCGCTGGCGCCGCGCATCGGCAGGATGGCAAGCAGCGTTGCAAGTGGCAGGACGATCGTCGCCAGTGCGATCGCGGTGAAGCCGCTCGCCGCATAAAGCGCAGATCCGATCGGCGCGCCTAGCGCGAGTGCTGCGAACATCGCCGTGCCCACCCAGGCTATGACCTTTCCGGAGTTCTGTCCGCCCGCAAGGGAGAGGCCCCAGGCGACGCCACCGGTGATGATGAAGCTCTCAGACGCGCCCAGTACCGCCCGGCCGGCGAACAGCGCCGATGCGGACGCCACCGGCCGGTCGAGCAATGTCAGTGAGCCGAGGTAAAATAGCCCCGCCACGGCAGCGGCAATGAGGCCGACGACGACGGCCCTCTTGCCGCCGCGCCCATCGGCATAGTTTCCAGCCCCAATGCGCGACAGCATCGAGGCGACGAACTGGCTGCCAGTGACCAGCCCGACCGCGAAGGGGCCGAAGCCGAGCTGCTGGTGAAGATGCAGCGGCAGGACGGGTAGCGCCAAGCCGATCAGGAGGAAGCCGGCGAAGACAGCCGCCATGATTGGCACCAGTTCCGCTATCGCGCCATTTCGGTCTGAAGTCCGCGCCATTGTGGCCACCGATAAAACTTTGACAGTCGGGCTGTTCCGATCAGTAACGTTCGTAGGTCACGCGCCAGCCTTCGGCCGGATTGTCCGGCGTCAGGACCAGTTTGTTGTCCGAGACTTCGAATTTGCGTTTCATGCTCTTCCCGACAAGGTTGCGGACCAGGGAGGACTCGATCGTGATGACGAAGGTCTTGTCCTGGTCGTCGATAGCGACCGGCCCGTAATAGGCTTCGTAGCCATTCTCTGTGTAAGGCGTGTCCGGTGCCTTGGCGTCGGGGTTCTGCGCCTGCACCGACAGGGTGCCGGCCTCGGTGAAGATGACCTGGCCGGAATATGGCACGGGCTTGAGGCTTCCCTCGGCACCGGCCTCGAGCGACCTCATGCGCCATGCGCCGATGATCGGCGACTCTTGCGAGAAAGCCGGCGTGGCGACCGAAAGCGCAAGGGCGGCAATCTTCAATCTCATCGTCATATGTCGTTGTTCCTTTTCTGATTTGTGGGTGCGGACAGGCCGTCCGCCCAATCTTCGCTCACACCGAAAGCATGACCTTGATGGCGCGCCGCTCGTCCATGGCGCGGTAGCCTTCAGCGACCTCGGCCAACGGCAGCTTGAGGTCGAAGACCTTGCCGGGCTTGATCCGACCTTGCAGCACACGGCCCATAAGGTCGGGCAGGAAGCGGCGCACCGGCGCCGGGCCGCCCAGCATGCGCTTCTGGCCGAAGAACAGTTTTTGGCCGTCGAAGTTCACGCCGTGCGGCACGCCGACATAGCCGATGGTGCCGCCGGGGCGAGAGCAGGCCAGCGCCTGGTCGAAGGATTCCGCCGTGCCGACGCATTCCAGCACCGAGTCCGCGCCGACGTCCTTGGTGAGCTCTTTGATCCGGGCCACACCTTCCTCGCCGCGCTCGGCGACGATGTCGGTCGCGCCGAACTCGCGGGCGAGTTTTTGGCGGCTGGCGTGCCGGCTCATGGCGATGATGCGCTCGGCGCCCATCTCCTTGGCCGCAAGCACGCCCATCAGGCCGACCGCACCGTCGCCGACCACCACCACCGTCGATCCTTCTCGGACCTCGGCTGCGTCGGCCGCATACCAGCCGGTGCCGAGCACATCGGACACAGCCAGCAGGTCAGGGATGAGTTCGGCCGGCGGCACCTCGGCGGTGGCGACCAGTGTGCCATCCGCCAACGGCACGCGGGCGTAAGGCGCCTGCGCGCCCGACATGAACTCGCGCTGCACACAGGACGACTGGAAGCCGAAGCGGCAATGCGGGCAGGTATTGTCGGAGAGGCAGAACGAGCCGACGACGAACTGGCCGGGGCGCACCGTGCGCACCTCTGCGCCGACCTCGACGACGATGCCACAATATTCGTGGCCCATATGCATCGGGCCGTCGACCCGCTGCAGCCCGCGATAGGGCCACAGATCCGAGCCGCAGATGCAGCTTGCCGAGAGCTTGATGATGGCGTCCGTCGGCCGCATGATTTTCGGATCAGCGATCTCCTCGCAGCGGATGTCGCCCGGTTTGTGAAGAACGGTTGCGAGCATTTTGGTTCCTTTCGAGTGGAGAAGATCAAGCGCGGTAGTCGGCGTCGCTGACATGTTCCAGCCAGTCCACGACCTTGCCGTCCTTGACCTCCTGGAGAGCAATGTGGGTCATGGCAATCTGAGCCGACGCGCCGTGCCAGTGCTTTTCGCCGGGCGCGAACCAGACGACGTCGCCGGCACGGATTTCCTCGACCGGGCCAGCCTCGCGCTGCACGCGGCCCAGGCCCGAGACGACGATCAGCGTCTGGCCGAGCGGATGCGTGTGCCAAGCGGTGCGGGCGCCGGGCTCGAAGGTCACCTGTGCGCCTTGAACCCGCCCGGCATCGAAGGGATTGAAGAGCGGATCGATCCGCACCGTTCCGGTGAACCAGTCAGGTGGTCCCTTGCCGGAAGGCCTCGTGCCAGCGCGAAGAATGTCCATGGTGATCTCCTTTGTGTCCTCAAGTGCGTTCGATGCGAAGCGGGAACTCGCCGCGAATGTGCAGGGCCTGCTCGCCCTCGTCGAAGCGGCCGAGCCTGATCAGCCCGGGATGGCGATAGTCGGCGTAGAACATGGCCAGGTTACCCCAGGACGTGAAATAGCAGAGGTCGTAGGGCTGCTCGTTGGCGAACGGACCACTTCCCTTCTCTGTCAGCTTGCGCGGCAGATAGGCGATCTTCTCGTTATGCGCGTAGTCCTCGATCTTGAGATCGAGCGGCAGCATGGAAAAGAAATCGCGCGCCGACGGATTGTCGTAGAGCGTGGCGGTCATGATGCGGCCGTTGAAAATCATCCTGATCTTCATGTTGGTTGACTCATGGCTGACTGGGGCTTCGCCTTCTTGGCTGGCGGCTGCTCGAGGCAGGGCCGCCACCGCGAGCGCGGCGCCGAGCAATGTCCGGCGGTTAAGCGGCGCACGCTCGATGATCATGGCAAAGATCTCCGGGCCATATGCGATGCGGCAAGGGCGGCGAGCGCCGATCCGCAGAGCAGCACTGCACCTAGAGTGAACGCTCCCCACCAGCCGACCGTATCGAAGAGCGTGCCGCCGATCGCGGCGCCGCCGGTGATGGCGAGCTGGATGACTGCCACCTGCAGCCCGCCGCCGGCCTCTGCGTCGTTCGGCAACGTCCGGCTGAGCCACGTGCCCCAGCCAACGGGCGCGGCCGTGCCGAAGAAGCCCCAGGCAACGAGCAGCAGCGCTGTGGGAACGGGGAGGGCACCAAGGGCGATGAGCGCAGCGGCCAAGGCCGCCATGACCAGCGGGATGACGATGAGGATGCTGAACAGACGCGTGGACAAAAGCCGGCCGACGCACCATGTGCCGAGCACCCCCGCCAGCCCCATCGCCAGCAGGATCGCCGAGAGAGCAGCGATGTCGAGCCGGGTGACGCCCTCGAGGAAGGGCCGCAGATAGGTGAAGAGCGCGAACTGGCCCATGAACAGCATCATGATCGACGCCATGCCGATGGCGACGGGAAGACGGCCGAGGAGCGCCAGTGGATTGCCTGAACGCTTCCCCCGGCGCGGGGGCAGCGCCGGCAGGCTTGTCCACTGCCAGGCCAGCGCCAGAAGCCCAAACGGCACGACGAGGAAGAAAGCGCCGCGCCAGCCGACATAGGCGCCAAGAAAACTGCCCAGCGGCGCGGCGATGGTGGCCGCAATGGCATTGCCGGCGTTCAGCATGGCGAGACCCTTCGGAACCATGTCTTGCGGCACGAGGCGCATGACGATCGCGGTCGACATCGACCAGAACCCGCCGATCGCGATGCCGAGCAGCGCCCGGCCGACCATGAGGAACGCGTAGTTCGGCGCGAAGGTGACAGCCAAACCGGACACGATGAGGAGGAGGGTGAAGCCGGTCACGACCAGTCGGCGGTCGATATGGCGCGTGAGGCCGGCGACCAGCAGGCTGGTCACGACGGCGAAAACGCCCGAAATCGAGATCGCCTGTCCCGCGCGGCCCTCGGTGATGCCGAGATCGGCCGCTAGCGGCGACAGCAGGCTGACCGGCATGAATTCCGACGCGATGAGCACGAAAACACACAGCGCCATCGCCAAAACCGCGCCCCATGCGGCGCGGTCACCGACAAGCCTTGTGTCGTACGTCGTTTCCATAATTGGCATCCTTGCAGGGCGACCGGGCGGATCAGCCGCCAACGCCGTCGCGATGCCAGAAGATATTGCAGAGGAACCCATTCTATTAGACTAAGTAATTCGCATGGACTTATCTGCTCATGATATAAATATCCGACGGGAGGTACCCTATGCAGCGCGATGGCATGAAGGATCTGCTATGGTTCGTGGCGGTCGCGCGGGAACGGAGCTTCACCAAGGCGGCGGCCAAGCTCGGAACCTCGCAGTCGACCCTGAGTTCGACAATCAAGGAGCTTGAAGCTCGTCTCGGCGTCCGCCTGCTGACACGTACGACGCGGAGCGTCGCACCGACCGAGGCCGGCGAGCGACTTTTCCAATCTCTTGTTCCCCGCTTCGAGGAAATCGAAGCGGACCTCGCAAGCCTGGTGGCCTTTCGCGACAAGCCCTCCGGAACGGTCCGTATCACGCTTTCCGACCATGCGCTCCAGACGACCGTCTGGCCGAAGCTGCAGCCCTTGCTCAGCGACTATCCTGACGTGTGCGTCGAACTCTACAGCGACAACGGCATGAAGAACATTGTGGAGGAGCGCTTCGACGCAGGCGTGCGGCTTGGTGAGAGCATCGACAGGGATATGATCGCAGTGCGCATCGGGCCGGATTGGAGGCTCGTGGCCGTGGCTTCGCCGGAGTACTTTTCCCGCCATCCGGTTCCGACCGCACCGCAGGATCTGGTCGATCATGACTGCATTAATATGCGGCAGGCGACGTTCGGCGGATTATATGCCTGGGAATTCGCCAGGGATGGCCGCGACCTTCGTGTGCGCGTGGAAGGCCAGCTCACCTTCAATTCGTCCATTCCCATGATCGAGGCTGCGATAAGCGGTTTCGGGATCGCCTATGTCCCGGAAAACCTCGTCAGCCACCACATCGCCAAGGGATGCCTTAGGCTCGTGCTTGACGACTGGAGTCCGCCATTTGCGGGCTATCACCTCTACTACCCGAGCAGGCGACAGCTCTCGCCTGCGATGGCGGTGATCATTGAGGCGCTCCGCCATCGCATCTGACTCCCAAGACTGTGCCTATGAATCATGAAGCTGACATTGGTAAATGGTAGGTTCTGATCCAAGCCATTTGACTTCTACGCTGCGGGCGGCTGCTTTCGCCTCAAAGCAGACGTGTAGCTCGCTCGCCTCTATGTCTGTGATTGACACAGAAGCAGTCATCGAAAAGGAGCCAAACTCGCCGGCTGAACTGGCCAAGAATTCTCGTGGATAGCCAAGGTTTTTCTCGAGCCTAGGCCAAGTCTTGGTCGTCGATGGTAGGGACACGGTTGTCCAGTTATCCCCCGGCAAGACGCGGCAGCAGGAATATCTCCGCCCCTTCCGGCAGTTCCTTCGACCAGGTGTCGCGATAGATCGTCCCGTCGATGGCGACGGCGATGCCGCGATCGATGTAGGGCTCGAGGCCGGGATACTGTTCAGCCAGCTTCCTGAACAGCTCCCGAATATCCTTCGCCTCGATCTCGACCTTGCTCTTGCCTCCGGCGATCGCGCCGAGCGATCCCCAGAGCGTTACTTCAACCATCAGCCTTCCCGTTCCGCCTCGATCGCCGCCAGGATGCGCGGCGGCGACATCGGTATATGCGCCATGCGCACGCCGACCGCGTTCGAGACTGCATTGGCGATCGCCGCCAGCGGCGGCACGATCGAGGTCTCGCCGACGCCGCGCACCCCGTAGGGATGGTTAGGGTTGGGGATCTCGAGGATCTGTGTGTCGATCATCGGCAGGTCCGAGCAGACCGGGATGCGGTAGTCCAGGAAGCCAGGGTTCTGCAGCCGCCCGTCCTTGCCGTAGATGTACTCTTCGTTGAGCGCCCAGCCGATGCCTTGCGCGGCACCCCCCTGGTACTGCCCCTCGACGTAGGTCGGATGCACCGCCTTGCCGGCGTCCTGAACGACGGTGTAGCGCAGCACCCTGGTGAAGCCGGTCTCCGGATCCACCTCGATATCGCAGATATGGGTGGCGAAGGAGACGCCGGCGCCGTCGGCGACGAGCTCGCTGTGGCCGGCGATCGGTCCGCCCGTCTTTCCGGAAGCGGCCGCGATCTCCTTCAGCGACAGCGCAGCAAGGTTGCCGTACTTCTCGCCCCTAGCGATCGCGTGGCCCTTTTCCCAGACCACGTCGTCGACCGGGATGTCCCACGTCTGCGCGGCGCGATCCCGCAGGATCTTGATGGCGTTGCGAGCGGCGGAGATCGTCGCCATCGAAGACGAGAAGGTGCCGCGGCTGCCGTCCGTCATATCGTTGTAGCCGAGGCTGGAGGTATCGGCGACCACCGCCTTGACCTGCTCATAGGGGATACCGAGCTCCTCTGCCGCCACCAGCGAAAGCGAGGCGCGCGAGCCACCCACGTCAACGGTTCCGACGGCAAGCGAGACCGAACCGTCCATGCCGATGTTGAGGTCGGTGCAGGTCTGGCCACCGAAGTTGAACCAGAAGCCGCAGGCCATGCCGCGGCCCTGGTTCTTGCCGAGCGGCGCCTTCATGTGCGGATGGCTCTTCGCCGCCTCCAGCGTTGGGCCGATGCCGATCGGGCCGTATACCGGGCCGTAGGACGATCTGGTGCCTTCCTGCGCCGCGTTCCTGATCCGGAACTCGACCGGGTCCATGCCGATCTCCTTGGCCAGCTCGTCGACCGCGCTTTCCACCGCAAACGCCGCCATCGGTGCCGACGGCGCGCGATAGGCCGCCGTCTTGGGCCGGTTGACCAGCACTTCGTAGCCGACCGTCCTGACGTTCTCGAGCTTGTAGCAGGCAAAGGCGGTCATGGCGCCGATCTCAGCCCACATGCCGGCATAGGGGCCGCAGGAATAGCGCAGCGTGGCCTCGGCCGCCGTGATCGTGCCGTCCTTACGGGCGCCGATCCTGACGTCGATCGAGGTGGCGCTAGTCGGGCCGGAGGCGCGGAACACCTCGTCGCGCGTCATGACCAGCTTGACCGGCCGGCCGGCTTTGCGCGACAGCGCCAGCGCCACCGGCTCGGCCCAGACATGGGTCTTGCCGCCGAAACCACCGCCGATCTCCGACGAGGTGACGCGCAGCTTCGAGGCCTCCATGCCAAGCAGCTGGGCGCAGTGCTGGCGATAGACGAAATGCCCTTGCGTGCAGACCCAAAGATCGGCGGTGCCGTCGGAGCTGAAATTGGCGACGCAGGCATGCGGCTCGATATAACCCTGGTGCGTCTGCTCGGTCTTGAAGGAGCGTTCGACGACGAAATCGGCCTGGCCGAAACCTTCATGGATGTCGCCATGGCCGTACTGGGTGCGCTTGGTGACGTTGGAAGGCTTGACGGGCTTTTGCTCAAGGCCCTCGGTGAAGATGGCGTCGTTGAGCACGGGTGAGGAGTGCTTCATCGCCTCGTCGACGTCGGTGACATGCGGCAGCACCTCGTAGTCGACCTCGATCAGCTTCAGTGCCTGCCTCGCCGTGCGGGCATCGACTGCAGCGACCGCGGCCACAGCATGGCCGTCGTAGAGCGCTTTCTTGCGCGCCATGCAGTTGTCGAGGATGTCGTACATGGCGGCATCGCCGTCGGTGAGGTCGGGCAGGTCGGCCGCGGTGATCACCGCCTTGACGCCGGCGAGCTTCTCCGCCTTCGACGTGTCGATCTTCCTGATCGTGGCATGCGCATGGGGGCTTCTGAGAACGCGCCCGACCAGTTGCCCGGCCATGTTGAAGTCGGCGCCATAGCGTGCGCGGCCCGTCACCTTGTCGACGCCGTCGGGACGGATGGGGCGCGTGCCGACAGAGGTGAAATTGCGTCCGGAGTAACGTGGATCGAAATTCATCGTCATGCTCCCTTCATCACGCTCGCGGCGTCCTGAACGGCACGCACGATCTTGTCATAGCCGGTGCAGCGGCAGAGGTTCCCGGCGAGGCCGAAGCGGATCTCCTCCTCGGTCGGATCGGGGTTCTTGGCCAACAGGTCCTTGGCCGCCATGAGGAAGCCCGGCGTGCAGATGCCGCATTGAAGCGCGGCGTGTTCCAGGAATTTCTGCTGCAGCGGATGCAGCTTGTCGCCATGCGCCATGCCCTCGATGGTTTCGATGCGCCGCCCTTCAGCCTCCGCGCCGAGCACCAGGCACGAGCACACCAGCCGGTCGTCGAGGATGATGCTGCAGGCGCCGCAGTCGCCGGTGCCGCAGCCTTCCTTGGCGCCCGTCAGCCCCAGGCGATCGCGCAGGACATCGAGCAGCGTCTCGTCCGGCTGGCAAAGGTACTCGACATTGTCGCCATTGATTGTCGTTGATACTGCCACACCAGCCATCATTTGCCTCCTGCACGTGCATAGGCGGTCGTGGCGGCCCGCTTGGCCAGCACACCCGCAACTTTCCGTCTGAATTCGATAGTGCCTCGCTTGTCGTCGATCGGACGACAGGCCCCCGAGCAGACCTTGGCGAGCCTCTCCAGCGTGGCTTCGTCCAGCTTGGAGCCGATGAGAACCTCGGCGGCCTCCTCGACCAGAATCACCGTCGGCGCCACGGCGCCCAGCGCCAGGCGGGCGAATTTGACGCGACCTTGCTCATCGAGCATCAGGTTCACGCCGGCGCTTACCACCGCGATGTCCATCTCCGTGCGAGGAATGAAACGCAGATAGGCATCGCCCGAACGCGGCAGACGTTTGTCGAGCAGGATTGCCTCGATGATCTCGCCCTTGGCCAGCGACGTCTTGCCCGGCCCAGTCGGTACCGCTTCCACTGCAATCGTGCGCCTGGTTCCCGGGCCGACGACCACCGCCTTGGCGCCAGCGGCCACCAGCGCCGGCACGCTGTCGGCGGCCGGCGAGGCGTTGCACAGATTGCCGACGATGGTGCAGCGTCCCTGCACCTGCTTCGAGCCGATCAGGTTCGCAGCTTCGACGACGCCGGGCCATGCCTTCTTCAGGGCCTTGCTCTCGCCCAGCACTGCGCAGGGGACCGCCGCGCCGATGCTGAAGCCCTCGGCTGTTTCCCTGATCTCGCCAAGCCCGTCGATCGCCTTGATGTCGACGATCAGGTCGGGTTCGATAAAGCCGCCTTTCATTCTCACCAAGAGGTCGCTGCCTCCGGCAAGGATGGCGGCCGTGCCGGCTGAGCCGGCCAACAGGCCGGCGGCGTCTTCAATTGAAAGCGGACGTATGTAACGCATCGTCTCCCCTTAGTGGTCATAGTCACATCAACTGATATAAACCGTCTCTCCACAATGGCCATCCCATTCGTGCATTCGCGGATTGGGCCAAGCGCCGCAATTTTCATTTGCTCGACCAACTGGACGCGCCGCCGGCCATTAATGCTCGATCGGTCCCTTCGGCATCACCAGCGCCGTGCCGGCTGTCGTCGGCCGCTCGATCATACGGCGGACGCGGGGTGGCTCGTTGCCGCTGTGCAGGGCCCTTATGCGCTCGCCGATGACCGCGTCGGCGTAGGTGGCGCGCCTGTTGTGGCGGATATATTCGACCCAGGTTGGCGTGTGGTAGTGCTCGATCCATATCGAGGGATTTTCGAGATCGCGCGCCAATGTCCAGTTGCGGGCGCCGTCACGACGGCGGATGCGGCCCCGTTCGGCCATGGTGGCGAGGAATTCCGGCACGTCCTCGTTGCGGATCACGTATTCGATCATGATGGCGATGGGACCACTGCGCGGCTTGAGATCAAGCGCCAGATGCGGCTCCTGGAAGCGGTTAAGCGGATCGAGGTTGAGCACGGCCTGCTGCGGCAGCGGCAGCAGCAGGCCAATGGCGCCTCCCGCCAGCATCGCGACGCTGGCCGCCATCAGGGCGACTTCGGCGCCATGGGCGTCGGCAACGACGCCCCAGACCCAGCTGCCGAGCGCGATGCCGCCGAAGGTTGCGGTCTGGTAGACCGAAAGCACGCGGCCGACCACCCAGCGCGGTGTCGACATCTGCACGGTGACATTGAAGTGCGAAAGCGCTGTCACCCAGCAGGCGCCGCCGACCAGCAGGCCGAGTGAGGTCTGCCAGGCATTCTCGCTGACGGCGGCATTGAAGGCGCAGACAGCGAAACCGGCGAATGCCATGCGCACCATGGTTTCGCTGGACAGCAGCTGCCGCAGCCTGACGCTGGTCAGCGCGCCGCCGACGGCACCGATGCCGAAGGCGCCGAGCATGATGCCGTAGCTCAGCGCATCGCCCTTGACGACGTCGCGCGCGACCAGCGGCAGCAGCGCCAGGACCGCGCCGGCGCTGAAGCCGAAAGCCGAGCTCCTGACCAGCACCTTGCCGATATTGGGCGACATCGCGACGTAGCGCAGGCCGGCGCCCATTGCGGCGCCCAGCGTCTCGCGCGGCAAAGTCGATGCCGGCAGTTCCGGTCTCCAGCGGGCCAGCACGACGATAAGGCCGACATAGCTCAGCGTGTTGACGGCAAAGGCCGCGGCGGCGCCTGCGGCGGCAACGATGATGCCGCCGATCGCCGGGCCGACGCTGCGCGTCAGGTTGAAGCCCATCGAGTTGAGCGCGATCGCCGCCGGCACCTTGGGACGGGGCACCATGTCGCCGACCGAAGCCTGCCAGGACGGGCTGTTGAGCGCGGTGCCGCTGTCGATCAGGAAGGTGAAGGCGAGCAGCGTCCACGGCGTCATCAGGTCGAGATAGGTGAAGACGGTGAGAAGAGCCGAGACGGCGAGCATGAAGATCTGCGCGATCAGCATGATTTTGCGCCGGTTGAAACTGTCGGCGATGGCGCCGGCCAGCAGCGCGAAGAGCATGATCGGCAAAGTGGTAGAGGCCTGGACCAATGCGACCTGGTAGGACGAGGTAGCGATCGTAGTCATCATCCAGGCGGCACCGACGCCCTGGATGAGGCCGCCGAAATTGGAGACGAGGCTGGCGGACCACACCGCCCGGAAGATGCCGTGCCGGAACGGCGCCAGCGCCGAGGCGCTTTCGCTTTCCGGTGTGTCGTCGTTCATCGATGCTTTCCCGGGCTCAAATGCGTTTGTTCTTGCGATGAATCGGCCCCTCAAGCCATGGATTCAAAAAATAGAACATCACAGCGCAAAGGGCGAACGCATTCTCGAGAAAGATCATGGTCCAACAACAAGATAGCGAGCGCGGAGCCCGTCCGCGCGCGCCATAGCGGGCTCACTGCATGCCGTCCCTGACGATCGCCGCCACTTCGATCAAGCCTTCGAAATTGTCGGTGCGGCCCTGGCGGATGTCTTCGGTTTCGCGCAGCAGCCACAAACCGATCGAGATGAGATTGGCGCGCAGCTCCGTGGGCAGGGCGCTGTCGCCAGAGCGGAGATCTTCGACGAAGGCGGTCCAGACGCGACTGGTGAAATGCAGGGCCTCGGCCGCTTCCAGCGAATCGCGGCCAGCCGCCATCGCCGCCAACAGCATGTGGATCGAACGGCTAAGAAGCTGCCGATGCCTGGCCCCGGCAGCGGTCTGCATTTCGGCTCGGGGGAATTGATACATCGTTGCTGCTCTACCGCTCCGTCGGCGTTGTCAGGTCAGGAAACTCAACAGATCGAGTTGCGAGATTTGATCCAGATGCTGGCATCGCCAGCTGCCGAATACGCATCACTTCACCAGGGACACCACCACGCGACGCCGCGCACAAAATCGCACCTGTTGCAGGGAGCGCGAATCCGGCTCCGGAATGGTTCCGGAACATGAGGTTTTGGTGGTCGCCGCGTCCCCCGAGGAACGGCTGATTCGGCTACAATCTAACCGTAGACGAATCCGACATCAAACGCGATTTGACTGAAACGAATTCCATCGGTCGAGGCGCTCCGACGGTACATTTTCGAAGCGCCCGTGTGCTTTGCGGCGGTCGGATCCAACTGCAAGTGTGCCGTATCGGCAGTTCGTCGATTGCGATAGGCTCCTGCTGTCGGGACGGATGGGGCGTCTGTCTCGGTTTGGGGTAACGCCGGTTGCATGCCACTGCGCGACAGAGCGCGGATTCGTGAAACTGGCTTTGGGGAATTGGGGGAAACAATGGGCGATTCAATTCAGGAAATAACGTCCGTCTCGTGGTTCGGGCGGATCAAGCGCGCGGTCGGCGGGATCGTTTTCGGCTTGCTCTTGATCGTGCTGATGGTGATCGGCCTGTTCTGGAACGAGGGTCGCGCCGTGCAGACGGCGCGTTCGCTGGCCGAGGGGTCGGGCGCGGTGATCTCGGTTGGCGCCGATAGCATCGATGCTGGCAATGACGGTAAGCTTGTCCATGTCACCGGGGCGGTGACGGCGAGCAGCGGCCTTGCCGATCCGGACTTTGGCATTTCGGCGCAAGGATTGCGGCTGTCGCGCAGCGCCGAGATGTACCAGTGGAAAGAAGAACAGAAATCCGAGACGACGAAGAAGCTTGGTGGCGGCGAGGAGACGGTGACGACCTACAGCTATTCGAAAGTGTGGGACGACAGCCAGATCAACTCGTCGGAGTTCAAGAAGCCGGACGGCCATGAGAATCCGCCGATGGAGATCCACAGCACGAGGTTCCAGATCCCGGACGGCAAGCTCGGTGCCTTCACGCTCGACCGGCCGGTGCTGGACCTGATCGGCGGCGACAAGGAGTTTTCACTGTCACCGGACCAGTCGGCTACCATCGATGCCGCCTACACCGGCACCAAGCGGGTCAACATCGTCGACGGAAAGATCTATCTCGGCTTCAACACCACGTCGCCGGCGCTCGGCGACTATCGCATTGGCTACGAGCTGGCGCCGCTCGGCCTGGTCAGCGTCGTCGCGCGCCAGGCAGCGGGCGGGCTCGAACCCTACCAGACAAAGGCCGGCGACCAGTTGCTGATGGTCGACATCGGCAATGTGCCGGCGGAAAAGATGTTCGCCGACGCGGTCAGCCAGAACATGCTTATCACCTGGCTGCTGCGCGCCGCCGGCCTGCTGCTGTTGGCCATCGGCTTTGCCCTGCTGCTCAGCCCGATTGGCGTCGTCCTCGACGTTATTCCTTTGCTCGGCAGCGTGGCGCGGATGGGCACCGGCATCATTGCCTTTTTCCTGGCGATCCTGGTCGGCACGACGACGATGGCGATCGCCTGGTTCTGGTACCGGCCGGTGCTGGCGGCAGGCATCCTGGCCGCCGGCGTCATCGCGGCGGCGGCGGTCTATTATCTTGGCCGCTCGCGCAGGCAGGCCGCACCGCTTGCCACGCCGAGCGCCGCTACATGATTGCAGGCACCGGCGGCACTTCTAGCGGTCCTCGAAGCCGGTCAGCACGCCGACGGCGTTGACGCCGATCTCCTCGACGGCGTAGCCGCCTTCCATGACGAACAGCGTCGGCAGGCCGAGCCTGGCGATGCGGCGGCCGATTCTGGGATAGTTTTCCGTTTTCAGCTTGAACTGGCTGATCGGGTCCTTCTCGAAAGTGTCGACGCCGAGTGAAACCACGACGACGTCAGGAGCATAAGCCGAAAGCCTCGTGCAGGCCTCCTCGAGTGAGGCGTTCCACACGTCCCAGCCGGTGCCGAAGGGCATCGGATAATTGTCGTTGAAGCCTTCGCCGTCGCCCTCGCCGCGTTCGTCGGCATGGCCGAGAAAGAACGGATATTCGGTCATCGGATCGCCATGCAGGTTCAGCACCTGCACGTCGCCGCGGCGATAGAATATCTCCTGGGTGCCGTTGCCGTGGTGATAGTCGATGTCGAGGATCGAAACGCGCCCGGCGCCATGGTCGCGAAACCTTTGCGCGACGACGGCGGCGTTGTTGATGAAGCAATAGCCGCCCATGAAGGCCGCCCCTGCATGGTGCCCCGGCGGGCGGCACAGCGCGAAGGCGGAAGGCTCACCGGCCTTGACCAGCGCGGCGGCTGTCAGCGCGACATCATAGGACGACTTGATAGCGTCCCATGTGCCTTTGACAAAAGTCGCGCCGCCGTCGAAGGAGTAGAAGCCGAGCAACGCATCGATGCCTTTCGGGCGCACGTCGCCGCGCAGGCCGCGCGTCGGCCAGGTGAAGGGAATGGCCGAACCGGTGCGGCCCGACGCTTCCCAGAGCGGCCACACGGTCGGCAGGAAATCGATGTAGTCGCTGGCATGAACCTTCTTGGCGGCGGCGAGGTCGTGACTTTCCGGTGACAGGATCGGACCGAGCTTTTCGCTCTCCACCCGCGCCCTGATGAACTCGGCGCGCGAGGGCTTTTCAAAAGCCGGCACGATGGCGCCGGCGATCAGTTCGACATTGCCGGAATGGCCGGCATGGAGAGGCGAAAAAACAGTCTTCATGAAATCTTTCCGTGGTGAGACGCGGCGACCCTAACCGTCCTGCATGGCCCTTCACAAGGCGCTGGGCCAACCAGCCATGGCTTGCTGGCACGGCAGCCGGTCGTCTAGCCTGCCGGCAGCGCAACCAAACCGTGGGAAATCATGAGTTCAAATGCCGACCTGATCGTCACCAATGCCCGCGTGCTGACCATGGATGAAGGCAATCCGACGGCCGACGCGGTGGCGATAAAGGACGGCAACATCCTGGCGGTTGGCGATCGCCGGACGATCGAGGCGCTGAAAGGGCCGGCCACGAAGGTCATCGATGCGCAAGGCGGGTCGGTGGTGCCGGGCTTTATCGAAGCGCATATGCATCTTTTCGGCGGCGCGGCCGAACTCGACAATCTGCACCTTCAGGGCGTGCATGGCTTCGATGCGCTGAGCGACGCGATCCGCGCCTACGCGGCGGCACGGCCGAACGCCAAATTGCTGCTGGGGGCCGGCGTCGACTACACTATCCTTTCCAAGGAAGAGCCGGTCACCCGCCATCATCTCGATCGCATCATCGCCGACCGGCCGTTCGCGATGTCGGCTTCCGATCACCACACGATGTGGGCCAACACAAAGGCGCTGGAACTGGCTGGCATCCTGCACGGCAAGCAACTCGGTCCCGGCAACGAGATCGTCATGGGAGCGGATGGCCTGGCGGCGGGCGAATTGCGCGAGGGCGAGGCGTTCGGGCCGATCCTCGAGCTTTCCGGGCAGAACCGCGTGCGGCTCGGCCTTGCGACAGGCGGCGAGCCCGAGCCGTACCCTTCCGCCGCCGAAGTCGCTGCCGATCGCGACCTGATGCATCGCGGGTTGGAATGGTGCGCCCGCCACGGCATCACCTCGATCCAGAACATGGACGGCAATTTTTACCAGCTCCAGCTGCTAGCCGGGCTGGAACAGGAAGGGCGGCTGCTCTGCCGCACCAAGATACCTTTTCATTTCAAGAATTTCATGACGCTCGACGTGCTGGAAAAGGCATCGAGCATGGCCAACTCCTACCAATCGGAATGGCTGTCGTCCGGCATGGTCAAGATGTTTTACGACGGCGTGCTGGAAGGCTGGACCGCGGTCATGGTCGACGACTATGCCGACCGGCCGGGCTGGCGCGGTGAGCCGCTGTTTACGCCCGAGCATTTCGCCGAGGTGGCGCTGGAGGCCGACCGGCGCGGCCTGCAGATCGCCGTGCATTCGATCGGCGGCGGCGCGGTGCGCGCGGTTCTCGACGGTTACGAGGCGGCGCAGCGGAAGAACGGCAGGCGCGACAGCCGGCACCGGGTCGAGCACATCGAGGTCACCACTGCCGCCGACGTGCCGCGCTTCGCCGAACTCGGCGTCATCGCCTCGATGCAGCCGCCGCACCCGCCCGGCGCCATGGACTTCCCGCTGGAGCCGACGCTTTCGCGCATCGGCCGCGAAAGATGGCCGCTGAGCTATGCCTGGCGGACACTGAAACAGGCGGGCGCGCATGTCGTCTTCGCTTCCGACTGGCCGGTGTCGCGGGTCGACCCGATCCTGGGCATTCAGGCGGCGGTGCTGCGCAAGCCTTGGGCAGAGGGCGATCCAGACCAGAGCTTCTCGCTGATCGAGGCGCTTGCCGGTTATACGGTCGAAGGTGCCTATGCCGAATTCATGGAGCACCGCAAAGGCCGGCTGAAACCAGGCTATCTGGCCGATCTGGTGGTGCTGTCGGCCGATATCGAGGCAACTGAACCGGGTTTGCTACACAAGGTGCATCCGGTCAGCACCATCTGCGGCGGCAAGATCACTTACCAGGGTTGATGATGACGCTGACGATGGCACGGAGCTTGCATTCTGAACCGAGGTCCAGATGCATGGTTGCCAAGCCGACCGGCATATGCTGACAATCGAATGGGAACTGGATCCGCCATCAAGAGCGGACATGAAAATGGGGTAATGCGTGCCGGATCAACCGGGTAAGAGTGCAATCGAGGTCCGCGGCGTCCGCAAGGTGTTCGGTACCGGGGACGCACAAGTCGCCGCTCTCGACACGGTTTCGGTGTCGATCCGCGAGAACGAGTTCTTCACGCTGCTGGGGCCGTCCGGTTGCGGAAAGACGACGCTGCTTCGGCTGATCGCCGGGTTCGATTTCCCCAGCGAAGGCGAAATCCTGCTGCACGGCCAGGACATCGCGCCGCTGCCGCCGTTCAAGCGGCCGGTCAACACCGTGTTCCAGTCCTATGCGCTGTTCCCGCACATGACGGTGGCGGAGAATATCGGCTTCGGGCTGGAGATGCTGGGCAAGCCGAAGACCGAAATCAAGGCACGCGTCGCCGAGATGCTGAAGCTGGTCAAGATGGAGGCGCTGAGCGCCCGCCGCACCAGCCAGATCTCCGGCGGCCAGCAACAGCGCGTGGCACTGGCGCGCGCTCTGGCGCCCCAGCCGAAAGTGCTGTTGCTCGACGAGCCACTGTCGGCGCTCGACTACAAGCTGCGCAAGGAAATGCAGATCGAACTGAAACGGCTGCAGCACCAGACCGGCATCACCTTCATCTTCGTCACCCACGACCAGGAAGAAGCGCTGACCATGTCGGACCGCATCGCCGTGATGTCGGCCGGCAAGATCCTGCAGGTCGGCACGCCCTGGGACATCTATGACAAGCCGGCCGAGCGCTTCGTCGCCGACTTCATCGGCGAAACCAATTTCCTGACCGCTGCCATCACCGGCATCGACAACGGCAAGGCGCGTGCGACACTCAAGTCCGGCGCGACGATCGACGCGACCGTGGCTGAGGGCTTCCAGCCGAAGGCGAATGCCACCCTGGTGGTCAGGCCGGAACACGCAAAGCTGACCGGCGGCAAGGGCGATCTTTCCGGAACCGTCGAAAACATCGTCTATTTCGGCACCGACACGCATATTCATGTCCAACTGGACAGCGGCGAAGCCTTCACCGTGCGCCAGCAGAACACGCGCAGCGCAGGCTGCGGTTTCGAGCGGGGCGACAAGGTCGGCGTCTCGATCGGCAACGACGCCGCGCAAGTGCTGAGGGATTGATGGCGAGCGCGGAAGAAGTCGCCAAGGCGGCCGAACGGCGCGACATCCGCGACCGCTGGCTGCTGTCGGCGCCGGCCCTGCTGATCATCTTCCTGGCAGCGACCGGCCCATTGCTGATCGTGCTGGTCTATTCGCTCCTGACGCCGGGTCCTTATGGCGACGTGAAGTGGCAATTTTCGCCGGAGGCCTGGATTTCGGTGTTCATGGAACGCGACATCTTTGACGACACGCTGTCGCTCGCCGCCGCCCACGTCACCATTTTCTGGCGCTCGATCAAGCTTGCCATCGCGACCACGCTCGCCACCTTGGCGCTCGGTTTTCCGACCGCCTATTTCATGGCAACGCGCAGCGAGAAGACGCGCGATCTCTGGCTGTTCCTGATCACCATACCGTTCTGGACCAACTTGCTGATCCGAACTTTCGCCGTGCTGCAGATCATCCGCAATGAAGGTCTGATCAATACAGTGCTGCTCAAGCTCGGCATCATTTCCGCGCCGATCCAGATACTCTTCACCGACACAGCGATCCTTATCGGGATGGCCTATGTCTATCTCCCGCTAATGGTGCTGCCGATCTATGCCAGCATGGAGAAGCTCGATTTCCGGCTGGTCGAGGCCGGCTACGATCTTTATGCGACGCGCTTTCAGGTGCTCAGACGCATCATTTTCCCGCTGGTCAAGCCCGGCGTGATCGCTGGCTCGATCCTCGTCTTCATTCCAGCGCTCGGCGCCTATGTCACGCCCATCTTGCTCGGCGGCGGCAAGACCATGATGCTCTCCAACCTGATCGAGATGCAGTTCGGGCAAGGCCGCAACTGGCCGCTTGGCTCGGCCCTGTCGATCGCCGTCATGATCATCGTCATGGTGGCGCTGCTTGCCTATGTGCGTAACGCCGGCCGCTCAGAGATGCGCCATGGCTAGAAGCTTCGCAATCAAGCATCAGCCAGGATTCACCGCGATCGCCGCGACCTGTTTCGTCGTGCTCTATCTGCCCATCGTCATACTCGTCGTCTATGCCTTCAATGCCGCGACTTCGACCTCCGAATGGGGCGGTTTCTCGCTCAAATGGTTCCAGTCGGCTTGGCAGAATACGCAGGTGATCGACGCCACGCTGCGTTCCTTCCAGATCGGCGCCATTGCGGCAACCCTTGCGACCATCGCGGCGACCATGGCGGCGCTCGCGACAACGCGCACGGCAGCCTATCCGGGCCTGACTTTCAAATATGCGGCGATCAACCAACCGCTGATGGTGCCGGAGATCGTCACCGGCGTGGCGCTGCTGATCTTTTTTTCGCGCATAAAGATATTCACCGGCTATTCGGGTCTCGGCTATCTGATCGCCGCGCATACGGCCTTTTGCATTCCCTTTGCCTATCTGCCGATTCGGGCACGGCTGGAGAACATGGACCTGACGCTGGAGCGCGCTGCCGCCGATCTCTATGCGACGCCGTGGCGGACGTTCCGTCGCATCACGTTGCCGCTGCTGTGGCCCGGCATTCTGGCCGGACTGATGCTGGCCTTCGTCATCTCGCTCGACGATGTCGTCATCACCGAGTTCGTGAAATCCGGCGGCCAGGACACGTTGCCAACCTACATGCTCGGCCAGATACGCCGAGGCATAACGCCTGAAATCAACGCGATTTCGACCGTGTTCCTGCTCTTGTCGGTCGCCATCGTGACGTTGTTTTTCTTCATCAGCAGGAAACGGGACTGAGCATGAAAATGGGAGTTAGAACATGAACTGGAAGACAACAGCGACCGCCATCGGGTTGGCATTGCTCGCCTCGACGAGCCTGGCTCGCGCCGACGGCGAATTGAACATCTACAATTGGGGCAACTACACCAGCCCCGACGTGATCAAGAAGTTCGAGGAAAAATACAACGTCAAGGTGACCATCACCGACTACGATTCCAACGACACGGCACTGGCCAAGGTTCGCCAGGGCGGCACCGGCTTCGACATCGCGGTACCCTCACAAACCTTCGTGCCGATCTGGATCAAGGAAGGCCTCGTTCAGGAAACCGATCCGGGCAAGATGGAGAACTTCAAGAACGTGGCGCCGGAATGGGCCAATCCCGATTTCGATCCCGGCCGCAAATATTCCGTGCCCTGGGCCTGGGGCACCGTAGGCATCGTGGTGAACACCGACGCCTACAACGGGCCGTCGGACAGTTGGGGCATCATCTTCAATACGCCCGATGGACTGAAGGGCAAGGTCAACGTCGTGCCGGAAATGAACGACGTCATGTTCGCGGCGACCAAATATGTCGGCGGCACGCAATGCGCCAGCGACAAGGAAACGCTGAAGAAAGTGCGCGACACGCTGGTCGCGGCCAAGCCGAACTGGATCGCGATGGAATACAACACAATCGAGAAGATGGGCGCAGGCGATTTCAAGGCGACAAGCGACTGGAACGGCTCGGCTCTGCGCCAGCGGCTGGCGAACCCCAAGATCCACTATTTCTATCCCAAGGAAGGTTTTGGTCTCTGGAGCGACAATGTCATGGTCCTGAAGGATGCCAAGAACATCGAGAACGCCAAGCTGTTCCAGAACTTCATCATGGATCCGGAGAACGCCGCCGGCCTGTCGGCTTTCCACCGCTATGCCAACGGCATTGTCGGTTCGGACAAGTACATGCCGGCCGACATGAAGGACGCGCCGGAGGTCATTATCCCGGAAGCCGTCAAAGCGCGTGGCGAGCTGCAGAGACTGTGTTCCCCGGAGGTGCAGGACATCTACAGCAAAATCTGGACCGAATTGCAGAAGTAACCCGGCCCACCCGGCGGCATTGCCGCCGGGTTTTTCCGGCGATCGGCCGTGCACGGCATCGACGCGGTGCTCGCTTAGGGCACAACAATAATCCGGAAGGAAGCGCCATGGCCGGCAAGACCGCGTTCGAAACCAGATATGGCTTTGCCCGAAACCAGGTGCTGCTCGGCAATTGGCGGGAAAGCCCGTTCAGCCGGTGGTCGTTCCAGAATGCCGGCGAGCTGGTGCCGAGCGCTGCCGTGGCGGCAAAGCCGGGCAGCAGCGAGGCGCCGGCGCGGGATTTCGGCGAGCTACTTGGTGAAAAGGTCGCTCTTGCAGGCGGCGCGGAGACTGTCGCAGCTTTTCTCAAGCGCTCCGATACCGACGCGCTGACGATCATGAAAAGCGGCAAATTCGTTGGCGACTGGTTCGCACCGCATATGGAATTCGGGGCGCGCCACATCGTCTTTTCGATCAGCAAGTCGCTGACCGCGATTGTTGCCGGGATATTGGCAGGCGAGGGGATTTTCGATCCGCAGGCTCCGGTAAGCCGCTATCTGCCCGAAGCTGCCGGCTCGGCCTATGGCGATGCGAGTGTGCGGCACGTGCTCGACATGAGTGTCAGCCTCGACTTCGAAGAGGCCTATCTCGATCCGGAAAGCGCCTTCGCCCGCTATCGCCGCGCCATGCTGTGGAATCCAGGCGGGGGCACCGAGAGCCTGGCCACTTTCCTCATGACGCTGCAGGGCCTGGCCGAGCCGCATGGCCGGACGTTCCGCTACCGTTCGCCCAATTCCGACCTGCTCGGCATCCTGCTCGAACGTGCGTCGGGCCGGCGCTTCGCCGATCTGATGCGCGAGAAATTATGGGAGCCGCTCGGCGCTGTCAGCGAAGCTTCGGTAACCGTGGACATGGAAGGCACGGCGCGTACGGCCGGCGGCATTTCGGTGACGCCGCGCGACCTCGCCCGGGTCGGCGAGATGATGCGGCAAGGCGGCATGGCCAATGGCTGCCGTATCGTGCCGGAGAGCTGGGTGCGCGACACGACCGAAACTGGCGGTGACGCCGAGGCTTGGCAACGCGGCACGATGGCGTTCCTGTTTCCGCGTGGCCGCTATCGCAACAAATGGTACCAGACGGGCGCGGCAAGCGGCGCCTTCTGCGGCATCGGCATCCACGGCCAGTGGCTTTACGTCAATCCGAAGGCCGAAATGGTAATCGCAAAGATGTCGTCGCAGCCGGTACCGGTCGACGATCCGCTCGATTTGGATATGATTTCTTTCTTCGAGGCGCTGAGCCGGATGGTCTGATCCGATCCAGACAGCCGCGCCTTTCCTGTGGACCTCTCGCCGGGTTGAAAATGGCGCAGTTGGCGCATCGGTGCTCTGCGCCTATGGTCGCGTCTCTTTTCGACGAAGAGCAGGATCGACATGGCATCCGACATCAAGCGCATCGCAACCATCATAGCCGCCGAGATCGGCGCCCGGCCCGAACAGGCCGCGGCGGCGATCGGCTTGCTCGACGACGGTGCGACCGTGCCGTTCGTTGCCCGCTACCGCAAGGAGGTCACCGGCGGCCTCGACGACACGCAGTTGCGCGACCTCGCCGAGCGGCTCGCCTATCTGCGCGAGCTCGACGCGCGCCGCGACACCATCGTTGGTTCGATCCGCGAGCAGGGCAAGCTAACGGAAGAGCTTGAGGCAAAGATCGCTGCGGCCGTCACAAAGGCCGAGCTCGAAGACATCTACCTGCCTTACAAGCCGAAGCGCCGGACCAAGGCCGAGATCGCACGCGAGCGCGGACTGGGACCGCTGGCGGAAACTATCCTGGCCGATCGTGCGGCCGTGCCGGCCGAGCTGGCGCTGGCCTACATCAGCGAAGACGTGGTCGATACCAAGGCCGCGCTCGAAGGTGCACGCGATATCCTGTCCGAACAGTTCGCCGAGAATGCCGACCTGGTCGGCAAGCTCCGTGCCTACATGAAGGAACGCGCCTTCCTGCGCTCGCGCGTCGTCGACGGCAAGCAGGAGGCGGGCGCGAAATTCTCCGACTATTTCGACCATGTCGAGCGCTGGGCCAACGTGCCCAGCCATCGCGCGCTGGCCATGCTGCGCGGCCGCAACGAGGAGGTTCTGTCGCTCGATATCGAGGTCGATGCCGACGATGCCTCGCCGGTGAAACCGGTCGAGCGGATGATCGCCGACGCCTACGCCATCGGCCGCCAGTTGCCAGGCGACCGGTGGCTGATGGAGGTCGCCGGCTGGACCTGGCGCATAAAGCTGTCGCTGCACCTGACGCTCGATCTGATGCGGGACTTGCGCGAGCGGGCCGAGGAGGAAGCAATCCATGTCTTCGCCCGCAATCTCAAGGATTTGCTGCTTGCCGCGCCCGCCGGCTCACGGCCGACGATGGGCCTCGATCCGGGCATCCGCACCGGGGTCAAAGTGGCGGTGGTGGACGGCACCGGCAAGGTTCTGGCGACGACGACGGTCTATCCGTTCCCGCCGAAGAACGATGTCCGCGGCACGCAGGCCGAACTGGCCAAGCTCATCCGGCTGCACAAGGTCGAGCTGATTTCGATCGGCAACGGCACTGGCAGCCGCGAGACCGAAAGGCTGGTGGCCGACATGCTGGCTGATATGCCGGCCGGGTCCGGGCCGAAGCCGCTCAAGGTGATCGTCAGCGAGGCCGGCGCCTCGGTCTATTCGGCGTCGGCAACGGCGGCGGCGGAATTTCCCGGCCTCGACGTGTCGCTGCGCGGGGCGGTGTCGATCGCGCGGCGCCTGCAGGATCCGCTCGCCGAACTGGTCAAGATCGAGCCGAAGTCGATAGGCGTCGGCCAGTATCAGCACGATGTCGACCAGTACCGGCTCGGCCGCTCGCTGGAAGCGGTGGTCGAGGATGCGGTCAACGCCGTCGGGGTCGATCTCAACACGGCGTCGGCGCCGCTTCTGGCGCGGGTTTCGGGTCTCGGCACATCGCTGGCCGAAGCGATCGTTGCGCATCGCGATGCCTCCGGCCCGTTCGCCAGCCGCCGCGAACTGTTGAAGGTGGCGCGGCTCGGACCCCGCGCGTTCGAGCAATGCGCCGGCTTCCTGCGCATTCCCAACGGTAGCGAACCGCTCGATGCCTCAGCCGTGCATCCGGAGGCCTATGGCGTGGCGAAAAAGATCGTCGCCGCCTGCGGGCGCGACCTCCGCTCGCTGATGGGCGACAGCGCCGCACTCAAGGCACTCGATCCGCGCGTCTTCGTCGATGAACGCTTCGGCCTGCCGACGGTGCGCGACATCCTGTCGGAGCTGGAAAAGCCCGGCCGCGATCCGCGCCCCGGCTTCAAGACCGCGACCTTTGCCGACGGCATCGACGACATCAAGGATCTGAAGCCCGGCATGCAGCTTGAAGGCACCGTCACCAATGTCGCGGCCTTCGGTGCCTTCGTCGATATCGGCGTGCACCAGGACGGATTGGTGCACGTCTCGCAACTGGCGGATCGGTTCGTCAAGGACGCGCACGAGGTGGTCAGGGCCGGCGACGTGGTCAAGGTGCGCGTCGTCGACGTCGATATCAAGCGCAAGCGCATCGGTCTGTCGATGCGCAAGGACGGCGACGGTGGCGCACCGAAGCCGCGCGACAATGGCAACAGGCCGGTGCCGCGCGCGCCCACGCCCCAACGCCAGCCGGAGCGGCCGGCGCAGCAGGGCGCGTTCGGCGCCGCTTTGGCCGATGCGTTGAAGCGCAAGTAATTCGCGAGCAGGGCTACGCCAGGTCAGAAGGCGGCGCTCGACATTGATGATCCATCACCAATGCTCATGGATCGGCGAAGCTATTTCGTTTGATTTTTTGGGGACGGAAGCCGATAAGCCGCGCGTTTCAAGATTTCTGTTTGATGCATGTCGTTATCCCCAAGCTGCCGAACACCCTCGGGTCAGGCCCGTGGGCAAGCTTTGGGCGACATGCATGAGTTTGGGAGACCGAGAGCCATGGCCGCCGATAAGAATGCATTCGTCTGGGACGATCCTTTCCTGATCGAGGACCAGCTTTCGGAAGACGAGCGCATGGTGCGTGATGGCGCCGCGGCGTTTGCCGCCGACAAGCTCGCTCCGAAGATCGAGGAAGCCTATCTCGAGGAGAAGACCGACGCCGGGATCTTTCGCGAAATGGGCGAGGCCGGTCTGCTCGGCATCACCATCCCCGAGGAATATGGCGGGCTCGGCGCCAACTACGTCACCTACGGGCTGGTGGCGCGCGAGGTCGAACGCGTCGATTCCGGCTATCGCTCGATGATGAGCGTGCAGTCGTCGCTGGTGATGTATCCGATCCATGCCTATGGCTCGGAAGAGCAGCGCAAGAAATACCTGCCGAAGCTGGCGTCGGGCGAATGGATCGGCTGCTTCGGCCTGACCGAGCCGGATGCCGGTTCCGACCCAAGCGGCATGAAGACGCGGGCCGAGAAGACTGCGAGCGGCTACAGGATCTCCGGCTCGAAAATGTGGATTTCCAACGCGCCGATCGCCGACGTGTTCGTCGTCTGGGCAAAATCGGCCGCGCATGACAACGAGATTCGCGGCTTTGTCCTGGAAAAGGGCATGAACGGGCTGTCGGCGCCGAAGATCGGCGGCAAGCTGTCGCTGCGAGCGTCGATCACCGGCGAAGTGGTGATGGAAGGCGTCGAAGTCGGCGAGGACGCGCTGCTGCCCAATGTCTCGGGCTTGAAGGGGCCGTTCGGCTGCCTCAACCGCGCGCGCTACGGCATCTCCTGGGGCGCCATGGGCGCGGCGGAGGATTGCTGGCACCGCGCCCGCCAGTATGGCCTCGACCGCAAGCAGTTCGGCAAGCCGCTGGCCGGCACGCAGCTTTTCCAGAAGAAGCTCGCCGACATGCAGACCGAGATCGCGCTCGGCCTGCAGGGCAGCCTGCGCGTCGGGCGGCTGATGGATGAAGGCAAGATGGCGCCGGAGATGATCTCACTCGTCAAGCGCAACAATTGCGGCAAGGCGCTCGACATCGCCCGCCAGGCCCGCGACATGCATGGCGGCAATGGCATCCAGATCGGCTACCACGTCATGCGCCACGCCCAGAACCTGGAAACCGTCAACACCTATGAGGGCACGCATGACGTGCATGCGCTGATCCTCGGACGGGCGCAGACCGGGTTGCAGGCGTTCTTTTAGCATTGGCAGATGTCCTCCGCTTCCAGGACGCCACTGCTTCGCATCTCCCCTCGCAAAGCGGGAGATCGGCAATTTTCGCCGACGGTGCCACATTTTGTTCTTGCTTTGTGCCGGCAGCTATGCTACTAATTTGGCTATGGTGCTAATTGGCACCGACGACCCGCCCACCGAGGCGGGTTTTCTTTTCAGCTCTTTTGGACCAAGCGTCGCGCGGGTTGCCGATCATCGATATCGGCGGGACAGTGCCCGGTGCTGACCCACCGGCCTTCGGCTCTGCAGCGTTGCAACGTCTGCCGCCACGCTGCGGAATCCCAGGGTCGGCGCCCCGTTTGTGAGGCTGTGAAGGCTGCTTAATTTAGGTGCAGCGCAACATCTCTGCTTGGAGAATGGTCAGCATTCGTGTCAGGGTTCAGCGAACTCCTTTTGAAACGCCGACTTCAGGGGCACCATGGCAATTCTGGCAGCCGTCTATCACCTGACCCACTACAAATACGACCGGCCGGTCGTATTGGGCCCGCAAGTCATAAGGTTGCAGCCTGCGCCGCATTCCCGCACCAAGGTGCTCAGCCATTCGCTGAAGGTCGGGCCGGCAAACCACTTCGTCAATCTGCAGCAGGACCCTTACGGCAATTTCCTTGCCCGCTTCGTCTTCCCCGAGCCGGTAGCGGAATTGAAGATCGAGGTCGATCTCGTTGCCGACATGACGGTCTACAATCCGTTCGATTTCTTCGTCGAACCGTCGGCCGAGACGTTTCCGTTCGAATACCCGGAAGAGATCAGGGACGATCTGACCATCTACCGGACGCCGGAACCGGCAGGGCCACTGTTGCAGGCGTTCCTCAAAACCATCGACCGCAGTGCGACCAATACCGTCAATTTTGTCGTCGACCTCAATGCGCGCCTGCAGCGCGAGATCGCCTATATCGTGCGTATGGAAACCGGCGTCTTCTCGCCCGAGGAAACGCTGGCCGCCGGCAAGGGATCGTGCCGGGATTCCAGCTGGCTCCTGGTGCAGATACTGAGGAACCTCGGCATCGCCGCGCGCTTCGTCTCTGGCTATCTGATCCAGCTCAAACCCGACCTCGTCGCGCTCGACGGACCGCCCGGCACGGCGACCGATTTCACTGACCTCCATGCCTGGTGCGAGGTCTATCTGCCGGGCGCCGGCTGGATCGGCTTCGACCCGACCTCCGGCCTGCTCACCGGCGAAAGCCATGTGCCGCTCGCGGCAACGCCGCATTTCCGCAATGCCGCGCCGATCTCCGGCATGGCGAGCTTCGCCAATGTCGAATTCGGCTTCGACATGCGGGTCGACCGCATCGCCGAGCATCCGCGCATCACCAAGCCGTTCTCCGACGAGAGCTGGCAGGCGCTCGACGCGCTGGGCGTCGAGGTCGATGCAGCACTCCAGGCCGGCGACGTGCGGCTGACGATGGGCGGCGAGCCGACCTTCGTCTCGATCGACGATTTCGAGGCGGCCGAGTGGAACACCGCCGCCGTCGGGCCGACCAAACGCGAAAAGGCCGATGCGCTGATCCGCCGGCTGCGCGAACGCTTCGCGCCGGGCGGCTTTTTGCATTACGGACAGGGCAAATGGTACCCCGGCGAAAGCCTGCCGCGCTGGACGTTCTCGCTTTACTGGCGCACCGACGGCGAGCCGGTGTGGAGCGATCCGTCACTGATCGCGCATGAAAAGAGCGAGGCGGATGTCGGACCGACGCAGGCCGAGAGCCTGCTGACCGCGATTGCCGACGAACTCGGCATCGACAAGACGATGGTCAGCGAAGCCTATGAGGACCCGGCCGAATGGCTGCTCAAGGAAGGCAAGCTGCCGGACAATGTCGATCCCTCCAATTCGAAGCTGGAGGACCCGGAGGAGCGCAGCCGCATGGCGCGGGTGTTCGAACGCGGGCTGACCAAGCCGTCGGGCTACGTGCTGCCCGTCCAGCGCTGGAACAGCCAGGCTTCCGGACCGCGCTGGCGCTCGGAGAAGTGGAAGACGCGGCGCGGCAGGCTGTTCCTGGTGCCCGGCGATTCGCCGGTCGGCTACCGCCTGCCGCTCGGCACGCTGCCTTATGTGCCGCCGGCGCAGTTCCCCTATATCGTACCGGTCGATCCATCGCTGCCGCGCGGACCATTGCCGGCGCGTGAGGCGATCTTGCCCGGTGCTGCTTCTTCGCCCGCTCCGGCCGAACTGGAAGGCGCCGACGAAATGGCGCGACGCCAGCAGGCGGTCTCCTTCACGGCCGTTACCGGCCAGCAAGACCGCGTCGAACAGGAGATTACCGAGATCGGCGGCGCCGTGCGCACAGCGCTTTCGGTCGAGCCGCGCGACGGACGGCTTTGTGTGTTCATGCCGCCGGTCGAGGCGCTGGAGGATTATCTCGAACTGGTCGCGGCGGCGGAGAACGCGGCAAGGGCTATCGGCCTGCCGGTGCATATCGAGGGCTACGGCCCGCCGCACGATCCGCGCCTCAATGTCATCCGTGTCGCACCCGATCCCGGCGTCATCGAGGTCAATATCCACCCCGCCGCGAATTGGCAGGATTGCGTGGCGACGACCACGGCGATCTACGAAGAGGCGCGGCAGACGCGGCTTGGCGCCGACAAATTCATGATCGACGGCCGCCACACCGGCACCGGCGGCGGCAACCACGTCGTCGTCGGCGGCGCCACGCCCAATGACAGTCCGTTCCTGCGCCGCCCCGACCTGTTGAAGAGCCTTGTTTTGCAATGGCAGCGGCATCCATCGCTGTCCTATCTGTTCTCCGGCCTGTTCATCGGCCCGACCAGCCAGGCGCCGCGCTTCGACGAGGCACGACACGATTCGCTCTACGAACTCGAGATCGCGATGGCGCAGGTGCCACATCCGGACAAGGGCGCGGCACCCCTGCCGTGGCTGGTCGACCGGCTGTTCCGCAACCTCCTGACCGACGTGACGGGCAATACGCATCGCTCCGAAATCTGTATCGACAAGCTGTTTTCGCCGGACGGGCCGACCGGCCGGCTGGGGCTGGTCGAATTCCGCGGCTTCGAGATGCCGCCCAACGCGCGCATGAGCCTGGCGCAGCAATTGCTGGTGCGCGCCATCATCGCCCGGGCCTGGAAGAACCCGCTCGACGGCCGCTTCGTACGCTGGGGCACCTCGCTGCACGACCGTTTCATGCTGCCGCACTATGTCTGGGCGGATTTTCTCGATGTGCTGGACGACCTCAAGCTGAACGGCTTTGCGTTCCGTCCGGAATGGTTCGACGCCCAGCTCGAATTCCGCTTTCCGTTCTGCGGCGAGGTCCAGCATGCCGGCATCAAGCTGGAGCTCAGGCAAGCACTGGAGCCTTGGCATGTGATGGGCGAGCAAGGCGCGATCGGCGGCACGGTGCGCTTTGTCGATTCCTCCGTCGAACGGCTGCAGGTGAAGACCGTGGGGCTCAACCCGGAACGTCACGCCGTCGTCTGCAACGGCCGCCGGGTGCCGATGAAGGTGACCGACAACCGCGAGATCGCGGTGGCCGGCGTTCGCTTCAAGGCCTGGCAGCCGGCGTCGGGCCTGCATCCGGCGCTGCCGGTCAACACGCCGCTGGTCTTCGATATCTATGACCGCTGGTCGGGCCGCGCGGTTGGCGGTTGCGTCTACCATGTGGCACATCCCGGCGGGCGCAGCTACGACACGTTCCCGGTCAACGGCAATGAAGCGGAGGCGCGGCGGCTCGCCCGCTTCGAGCCGCGTGGCCATACTCCGTCCGGCTATGTGCTGCGCAACGAAGAAGCCTCTGAAGATTTCCCGATGACCCTTGACCTTCGGCGGCCGCAAAGACTCTGATCAGCCATGGCGAAGGGGAATCACAAAAAGCTGCGCAGCAAGCCGCAGACCCACAGTCTGCTGGAGCACTATCAACCGATCGACGGCGTCGTCGACGAGATGGTCGATGCGTCGGGCAATCCGCGGCCGGCCTGGCGGCACTTCATCGAGGCACTGGAGGACCTGGGGCCGGAAAAGCTTGCCCAGCGTTTTGCCCGCGCCGACCAGTACCTGCGCGATGCCGGCGTCTACTACCGCGTCTACGACAAGGCCGGCGCCAATGAGCGGGAATGGCCGCTGGCGCATGTGCCGCTGCTGATCGAGGAGGAGGAATGGGCTGACATCAGCGCCGGCCTGGTCCAGCGCGCCGATCTGTTCGAGGAGACCATCGCCGACATTTACGGGCCGAACCGGCTGGTCGAGAAAGGCATTCTGCCGGCTGGATTGATCGCGGCCAGCTCGGAATATTTGCGGCCGGTCGTCGGCACCAGGCCTGCCAGCGGCCATTTCCTGCATTTCTGCGCCTTCGAGCTCGGTCGTGGCCCGGACGGCCGCTGGTGGGTGCTTGGCGACCGCACCCAGGCGCCATCGGGCGCCGGCTTTGCGCTGGAAAACCGCGTCGCCACCACAAGGGCACTGTCCGACATTTACGGCGAGATGCATGTGCACCGCTTGGCCGGTTTCTTCCGCCGTTTTCGCGATGCGCTGATCGGCATGGCCAAGCAAGCCGGCGGCCGTGTCGCCATCCTGACGCCGGGACCGCTGAACGAGACCTATTATGAACATGCCTATATCGCCCGCTATCTCGGCATCATGCTGCTCGAGGGCGAGGACCTGACTGTCTCCGGCGGCAGGCTGATGGTGCGCACAGTTTCGGGGCTGATGCCGGTCAGCGTCTTGTGGCGACGGCTCGACGCTGCCTTTGCCGATCCGCTCGAGTTGCGGTCGGACTCGCAGATCGGCACGCCGGGGCTGGTCGAAGCGGTTCGGCAAGGGGCGGTTTCGGCCGTCAATGCACTGGGTTCCGGCCTGATGGAGACGCGCGCTCTGCTCGCCTTCCTGCCGAAGATTTCGCGCGCCCTGCGCAATGAGGAACTGCTGCTGCCGACCGTCGCGACATGGTGGTGCGGGCAGGATACGGAGCGCGAACATGTGCTCGCCAATATCGATAGCATGGTGATCGGCCCGGCACTGTCGACGCGGCTTGCCTTCGAGGACGACGGCTCGACCAAGCTCGGGTCAGCGCTGTCGGCCGAGGAACGGGCCGAGCTCGTCGCCCGGATCGAACAAGACGGCGGCGACTTTGTCGGCCAGGAAGCGGTGACGCTGTCGACCACTCCTGTCTATGTCAGCGGCTGGCTGGAGCCGCGGCCCGCAAGCCTGCGCGTCTATCTGGCGCGGACGCCGGAAGGCTGGACCGTGATGCCGGGCGGTTTTGCCCGTGTCGGCTTCTCGCTCGACCCGACGGCCATCGCCATGCAGCGCGGCGGCCAGGCGGCGGATGTTTGGGTGGTCAGCGACAGGCCGGTGGAGCGTGAGACGCTGCTGCCGCAGGAGCATGACAGCTTCACCCGAACCTTGCCGGGCAGCCTGCCCAGCCGCGCGGCGGAAAACCTGACATGGCTCGGCCGCTATATCGAGCGATCGGAAGACACGGTGCGCATCCTGCGCGCCTACCACGTGCGGCTGGCCGAGACATCCGATCCCGAGATGCCGCTGCTCGCCGACATCAGGGACTATCTCGCGCCGTTCGGTATCGACGTCGAGACGGCAATCCCGTTGGGGCTCATCGGCACGCTGGACAGCGCCGTGTACAGCGCCGGGCAGATCCGCGACCGCTTCTCGCCCGATGGCTGGCTGGCATTGAAGGACCTGTCGAAGACGATCCATCAATTTGCCGTGACAGTGGCGCCGGGCGACGACGCGACAAGGGCAATGACGGTCATCCTGCGCAAGCTGGCCGGGTTTTCCGGCCTGCTGCACGAGAACATGTACCGCTTTGCCGGCTGGCGTTTCCTGGAAATCGGCCGCAGGCTCGAACGCGGCATCCAGATCGCCCGCACGCTCGCCCGACTGACCAGGGCCGAGGCGCCGGAAGGCGCGCTCGACATGATGCTGGAGATCGGCGACAGCGTCATGACCCACCGCCGGCAATATCCGGTGCAGGCGGGACGGCGTACCGTGGTCGACCTTCTGGCGCTCGATCCGCTCAACCCGCGCTCAATCCTGTTCCAGCTCGAACGGCTGAAGGCCGAAATCGCGCTGCTGCCCGCTGTCGGCGGTGAAGGCCATATGTCGCCGGCGGCCAAGGAAATCCTGCAGCTCAACACGTCGATCGCCATCAGGGAGCCCTCGGACATGACGGCCAAGGCCCTCAGCGATCTCGCCAATGAAATCGGCGGCCTCTACAACAGCCTCTCCAAAGCCTATTTCGGATAGAGACGGCATGCTCTACGACATCAGGCTTCACCTGCGTTACGACTATGATGCGGCGGCCGGCGGCGGCCGCCATCAGGTGCGTGTGCTGCCGCCGACCATCCCTGGCGTACAGCGCGTCATCGCCGCTTCACTGTCTTTTGTGCCGGCGCCCAGCGAACGCTCCGACTTTTCCGACTTTTTCGGCAACAGTGTCACCTCGATCGCCTTTCGTGACGCACATGATGCGCTCGACATCAGGATGAGCGCGCGTGTTTCAGTGTCGCGGCCGGAGCCCGGGCTCGACGTATCGCCCGACCTACGCCGGCTGAGGGAAGAACTCGGCGCGGTGCACTCGCTGGCGCCGGCTTCGCCGCATCACTTTCTGGCCGCCAGCGATCATGCCGGCATCGACCCGGCAATCACTGCCTATGCGAAAGGCAGTGCCAGCAGTTCGACGGTCGGCACGGCCATGGCTCTGTGCAACCGCATTCACCGCGATTTCACCTATGACGGCGAGGCGACCACGGTGCAGACGCGGGCCAGCGACGCCTTCGGCCTGAAGCGCGGCGTCTGCCAGGATTTTTCCCATATCATGATCGCCGGCCTGCGTGGCCTCGGCATTCCTGCAGGCTATGTCAGCGGATTCCTACGCACCATCCCGCCGCGTGGGAAGCCGCGGCTCGAAGGCGCCGACGCCATGCATGCCTGGGTCAAGGTGTGGTGCGGGCGCGATGCCGGCTGGCAGGAATTCGATCCGACCAACGGCATGCGGGCAAGCAACGATCATATCACGGTCGGCTATGGCCGCGACTACTCCGATGTGGCGCCGATCGTCGGCGTGCTGAAAACCACGGGCGGGCAGGTTGGCGAGCAGGCAGTCGACGTCATACCGGTCGTGCTCGAAAAGGCGTGACGGCACCTCCTCGTTGCACGGCGTCGTCGTTAATCTGTCCTGGCAATCAAAAGGCGGTGGAACCCGCAGCCAGCAGGCGGCTTATCTACGGAAATTCCGTGGAGAGGACATGCTGGACAAATCCGGGTCGTCGTCTGGCCGATCGGCTGTTAGGAAAGCTGCACCAAAGAACGGGGTGCCGCGGAACGGAGCGCTGGAGAACGGCGCGCACGCTTCGGCCGTTCGGGCCTCGCTCAACTATGTCGCCGACACCGAGCCCGGTATTCGCCGGCTGCGTTCAGGCAACGGGTTCTCGTACAAAGGGCCCGACGGACGTGCCGTCGACCAGGACGCGCTGGCACGCATCAAGGCGCTCGCCATTCCACCGGCCTGGACGGATGTGTGGATCTCGGCGGATGCCGACGGTCACATTCAGGCAACCGGTCGGGACCAGCGCGGGCGCAAGCAATACCGCTATCATCAGCACTGGGCGGAGGAGCGTGACGGGGTCAAATACTCGAGCCTCATCGCCTTCGCCGAAAGCCTGCCCGAATTGCGACGGCAGATCGATGCCGATCTGCGCCGTCACGGCCTGCCGCTGGAACGCGTCGTTGCGGCCATCGTCTGGCTGCTCGACAACACGATGATCCGCGTCGGCAACGCCGCCTACGCCCGCGATAACAAGAGTTTTGGGCTGACCACGCTGCGCGACCGCCATGTCGACATCAAGGGCTCGAGCCTGCGTTTTGCCTTCACCGGCAAATCCGGCAAGGAATGGAGATTGAAGCTTGTCGATCGCCGGATCGCCAAGATCGTGCGTGGAGCGCAGGACCTGCCGGGCCAGAAACTGTTCCAGTATCTCGACGAGGAAGGAAACAGGCATCCGGTGCGCTCCGACGACGTCAACCGCTATATCAGGGAGAATTCCGGTGTCGAGTTCAGCTCCAAGCATTTCAGAACCTGGGGCGGCACCATCCATGCGGCGTCGCTGTTTGCGCAAACAGAACGTCCCGAAAGCCAGGCGCAGCAAAAGCGGGTGATGAACAATGTCATCGACAAGGTCGCCGAGCGGCTCGGCAATACACGCGCCGTCTGCCGCCGCTGCTACATCCATCCGGAAGTCTTCCGCGCCTGGTCCGAAGGACAGCTGCTCGACGAAATGGCGGATGCCAACAAAGGCAAGCGCTCGATCGTCGGGCTCGACGACGAGGAGGCTCTGGTCTTGAGATGGCTGAAGGCGAGGGAATGACGCAGGACCGGGGGCGTATTTTTTTGTCGACGCCATGTCGGCATCGGTCCTAGTGTTTCGTCCTTTGACAGAGAAAAGGACGACCCATGCTTTACGCGATCCTCTGCTATGCCTCCGAAGACGTCGTCTGCTCCTGGAGCAAGGAGCAGGACGATGCCGTCATGGAAAAGCTTATCGGCGTACAAGAGAAATATGCCAACGCCGGGCGGCTTGGCCCCGTGGCGCGGCTTTTGCCGACGACGGCGGCGACAACGCTGCGAAAGGTCAAGGGCGAATCGATCGTCATCGACGGCCCGTTTGCCGAAACCAAGGAACAGTTCCTCGGCTTCTACACGCTCGAATGCGCCGACCTCGACGAGGCCGTCGACTTCGCGCGCGAGCTTTCCGAGGTCAACCCGAGCGGCGGCTCCTACGAGATCCGGCCGGTCTCGCTCTTCAACCCCGCCAAGGTTTCCGCATGACCGAACTTGCCTGGATCAGCACGGCAATCAGCACCGCTCGCCCGCAGGCGATGGGGGCATTGCTGCGCTACTTCCGCGACCTCGACGCGGCGGAGGAAGCATTCCAGGACGCCTGCCTGAGGGCCCTGAACAACTGGCCGAAAAATGGCCCGCCGCGCGATCCGGCAGCCTGGCTGATCTTCGTCGGCCGCAACAGCGGCATCGATGCGGTGCGCAAGCGCGCCAAGCAGGCGCCGCTGCCGGAGGAGGACCAGATCTCCGATCTCGACGATGCCGAGAGCGACATCGCCGAGCGGCTGGACGGTGCGCATTACCGCGACGATATTTTGCGGCTGCTGTTCATCTGCTGCCATCCCGACCTGCCGGCCACCCAGCAGATCGCGGTGGCGTTGCGCATCGTCTCCGGCCTGACGGTCAAGCAGATCGCCCGCGCCTTCCTCGTCGGGGAAAGCGCCATGGAGCAGCGTATCACGCGCGCCAAGGCGCGTATCGCCGACGCCGGGGTGCCGTTCGAGACGCCGGGAGCGGTCGAGCGCTCCGAACGGCTCGCCGCCGTCGCCGCCATGGTCTACCTGATCTTCAACGAAGGCTATTCCAGCAACAGCGGCGAGGCGTCGGCGCGTGCGCCGCTTTGCGAAGAGGCGATCCGGCTGGCCCGGCTGCTGCTCAGACTATTCCAGACCGAGCCGGAGATCATGGGGCTGACGGCGCTGTTGCTGCTGCAGCATGCACGCGCGCCGGCCCGCTTCGACGAGAACGGCGAGATCGTGCTGCTCGAAGACCAGGACCGCAGCCTGTGGAGCCGCAAAATGATCGATGAAGGCCTGGCGCTGGTCGATAAGGCGTTGCGCCATCGCAAGCCCGGTCCCTACCAGGTGCAAGCGGCGATCGCCGCGCTGCATGCACGGGCGGAAAAGCCCGAGGATACGGACTGGAACGAGATCGACCTGCTCTACGGGCTGCTCGAGCAGATGCAGCCGTCGCCGGTGGTGACGCTCAACCGCGCCGTCGCCGTCTCCAAGGTGCGTGGACCGGAAGCCGCACTCGCCATGATCGAGCCGCTGGAGCAAAGGCTTTCCGGTTATTTCCACTTCTTCGGCCTCAAGGGCGGCCTGCTGATGCAGCTTGGCCGCGGCGACGAGGCGCGTGTCGCTTTCGACCGCGCCATCGCGCTTGCCAACACGGCAGCCGAGGCGGCGCATATCCGCATGCATATCGACCGGCTGATGAAAGAAGGCGCCAAGCAAAGGGCGCATTGATCCGACGCCTCCGCCTGGTTCAACGGTCTGACCTTTGCTTAGACCATGCCGGGGTGGCGATTTTTCCCTGAAACGAGTAATGCCACGCCATGACAGTGCCTGATGTGCCGACCGGCACAGAGACGGCGTGGCACAAGGCTTTGACCGACGCCATATGAGCGGCGGGATCTGAAAGGGATGAAAATGACGATTGCGAAGGAAACGGCCGGGCTTCTGGCGAAACTGGGTGTTGCCGAGGGCGCGCTTACAGGCGGCGATCTCATCGTGCGTAGCCCGGTGACCGGCGAGCAGATCGCCGCGCTGAAAACCATCTCGCCGGCCGACGCGGCAACGACCATCGACAATGCCCATAAAGCTTTCCTGGCGTGGCGGCAGGTACCAGCTCCCAAGCGCGGCGAACTGGTGCGGCTGCTCGGCGAGGAATTGCGCACACACAAGGCCGAGCTTGGCCGGTTGGTCTCGATCGAAGTCGGCAAGATTCCATCCGAGGGTCTTGGCGAAGTGCAGGAGATGATCGACATCTGCGATTTCGCCGTCGGTCTCTCCCGGCAATTGTACGGCCTGACCATCGCCACCGAGCGCCCCGGCCACCGCATGATGGAGACCTGGCATCCGCTCGGCGTCGTCGGCGTCATTTCGGCCTTCAATTTCCCGGTGGCGGTCTGGTCGTGGAATGCAGCGCTGGCGCTGGTCTGCGGCGACGCGGTGGTGTGGAAGCCGTCCGAGAAGACACCGCTGACGGCGCTCGCCTGCGAAGCGATCTTCAAGCGCGCGGCAAACCGTTTCGGCGATGCGCCGGAAGGGCTGGCGCCCGTGCTGATCGGCGATCGCGCCGTCGGCGAGATCCTGGTCGACCATCCGAAGGTGCCGTTGGTCTCCGCCACCGGTTCGACGCGCATGGGCAGGGATGTCGGCCCACGGCTGGCCAAGCGCTTTGCCCGTGCCGTGCTTGAGCTCGGCGGCAACAACGCCGGCATCGTCTGCCCGACGGCCGATCTCGACATGGCGCTGCGCGCCATCGCCTTCGGCGCCATGGGCACGGCCGGCCAGCGCTGCACGACGCTCAGGCGCCTGTTCGTGCATGAAAGCGTCTATGATCACCTCGTTCCGCGCCTGAAGAAGGCCTATGAAAGCGTCTCGGTCGGCAATCCGCTGGAGACAAGCGCTCTCGTCGGCCCGCTGATCGACAAGGCTGCCTACGAGAACATGCAGAAGGCGTTGGAGGACGCGGCTTCGCATGGCGGTAAGATAACCGGCGGAATGCGGGTCGAGAACGGCCATGCGGAGGCCTACTATGTGCGTCCGGCGCTGGTCGAAATGCCGCGCCAAGTTTCGCCGGTGACGGAGGAGACCTTCGCGCCGATCCTCTATGTGATGAAATATTCGGATTTCGACGCCGTGCTCTATGAGCACAATGCGGTCGGCGCGGGGCTTTCCTCGTCCATCTTCACCCGCGACCTGCAGGAATCCGAGCGTTTCCTCGGCGTCGACGGTTCGGACTGCGGCATTGCCAACGTCAATATCGGCACTTCGGGGGCCGAGATCGGCGGCGCCTTCGGTGGCGAGAAGGAAACCGGCGGCGGCCGCGAGTCGGGCTCGGATGCCTGGAAGGCCTATATGCGCCGCGCTACCAATACGGTGAACTACTCCAAGGCGCTGCCGCTTGCGCAGGGCGTGTCGTTCGACATCGATTGAAATGCCAGACCGTCGTGGTGGCGGCGCCAAAGCCGCCACGACGGCGTTTGGCTCGCCGTTCAGCTGGCTTCGGAAGTTACAACACAATTGTCGAAGGCTGCATCGATGATGGCGAGCTTGACCGCCTGGGCAGTCATGTATTCCTGATAGAACTCGCTCGAAACCCACATGACCGAGTGACCCCGCTGGCCCAACCAGCCAATGCTGCCGAGTTCCTCGGCATCGCGCAATTTGCGTGACAGGTGGGTCCGGGAAAGCTTGAGCCAGTTCGCGAAATCTCCGATTGAGACGACACCGGTCGGAATTCGGTCCAGGTCGGCATGATCGGGATCGACGCCAGACATCAGCCAATCCATGACGATGCCGCCATTGTCGAGCCAGGTGAACAAGGAAAAGGTCTGTCTCGGCTCCCGCACGGCATGCGACGAAAGCAGGCCGTCGGCCACCAGCGGCTGCAGTTTGGCGAGCAGGTCCGGTTGTGCGACGAATGCAGCCAGTCGAAATCCATTGTCCAGGCTGTCCAGCGTTTTCAGATGCGCCATGACCCAGCCGGCAACCGTCTCCAGAGTGCCCGCGGTCGGCTCAAAGGGGCGGATGCGCCCGTATTTGATCGGCAGATGCCGAATGAAACCGTAATGCAGCATCTCCTTCAGGAAGGCGTCGGCTGTGTTGCGGCTGGCCACCGAATGCCGGCAGATGTCGTCCATGAACCGTGCAGACGTAAGTCCCTTGCGATGATCGTCCGGCTCTCGATTGAAATACAAGCCAAGGCCGATATGGGCCATCAGCCAACGCTGTTGCGCGGCGAATACGGAGGCCAGCCGCGGGTTCGCTTCATAGGTTTGGAGAAGCGTCCGCGACTGAGCCTGGACGTGGCGACGCAGTGCCGGATGGCGGGCAATGTCTTCAGAAACCAGCGCCATCCCCGCCGAGCCCAACCAAGTTTGCAACTGGAAATACCGATCACAATTTCAGCCTTCGCGGGTCGTGTCCAGCGCCGGCGGATCAGGATAAGAGCTGAATCCTGCCGGCTAGTGGCTGAATTCCGCGAGTTGATCGCCGAGGCCCCTGATCTCGCGGCAGAAGGCTAGCCTGCTTGAACCCACCAATGATGGCTTCGCCTGTCCAGCACGTGCTCCCGCCGATGGCGACACGGAACCAACACAAGTTTTGCTCGTTGAAGAACGCTGATTGGACTGAGACAGTGAGGAACTACAAAATGGAGAATGGCCTTTTCGCCACGCCGCCTGCAGCGTTCCGGAAAACAGAGTCGGTTTGGCTACGGGCGCTCAAGTGGCTGTTACGCCGGGTGCGCAGCGCCTCCGACAGCTCGGGAACCATGTTGAAACCAATCCTTTCCGGACCCGAGAATGATAGCGGGCCCACTACGCCTCGACGCGCTTGAGGCCGAAGCGCGCTGCGATCTTGACGCCAAAAATAACCGCTCACATGTCTCTTTATGGCTGCCGCCGCGGCCGAGAGCCATGACCGCTTCGCAGGCCCGCCACCGCGGCGTGTTCGCCTGATGCAGCAGGCGAGAGCGGCGGTGGCACGCAGCGGCGGGAACCATCGGGCATGCTTGGCTATTAGATACAGGCGGCTGCTGGTCTGCCGGGCCAGGAGCCATTTGCTATGATCATCAATCCCCCACCGGAAAGCGCCATCCCGGCATCCGTTCCGTCGGTCGATCCAAAAGCCGCCCCGACGCCTCGCAATGCCGAAGCGGAGGTCTTTTATATCGAAGCGATCCGCGAGCTTGTCGCGACGGGCATCCCCTTTCTCGTCGCCGGCACCTATGCCGTAAGCGCCTATACCGGGATCATCCGCCCGACCAAGGATCTCGACATTTTCTGCAAGGCCGGCGACTGCCCGCGCATCCTCGCCCATTTCAAGCAGATCGGCTATGCGGTCGTGGTCGAGGACGACCGGTGGCTCGGCAAGGTGTTCAGGGGCACGCATTTTTTCGACGTCATCTTCACCTCGATGAACGGCACAATGCCTGTCGACGACCAGTGGCTGGAGCATGCTCGCCAGGCCGAATTGCTGGGCAGCCACGTGCGGATCATCGGCCCAACCGAGCTTATCTGGTCCAAATGCTTCATCCAGGACCGCGGCCGGCATGATGGCGCCGACGTCGCGCACACCATCCTCAAGGCGCACGACCAGATCGACTGGCAAAGGCTGCTTTCCTACATGGAAGTTCATTGGGAAGTCTTGCTGATGCATCTGTTGAACTTCAGATGGATCTATCCGACGGAGCGAGACCGTGTGCCCGCGTGGCTGCTCGACGAGTTGCTCGACCGGCTGGCCAAGCAGCGCGAATTGCCGCCTTCCCGGATGCGGATCTGCCGCGGGCGCATGCTTTCACGAACCGACTATGAGATCGACGTCAAGCAATGGGGCTTTGCCGACGTCGGCGGTGAAGGAGAATATAGCGATGGCTGACGAGCTCGAATCTGCTTCGGCAAAGGCCGAAAACGGCGGCACACTCAAGGTCGCCGCCATCGGCGATCTGCATGTCGGCAAGGAGGACCAGGCGTCGTACCGCGATCTTTTCGGCGAGATGTCGCGCGAAGCCCAGGTTCTCGTGCTGACCGGCGACCTTACCAATCTCGGCAAGCCTCGGGAGGCCGAAATCCTTGCCGAGGAACTGCGTGCCTGCACGATCCCGGTCGTCGCCGTACTTGGCAACCACGACTATGAGTCGGGCGCCGTCGAGCAGGTCACCGACATTTTGCGTCAGGCGGGCGTTCATCTCCTCGACGGCGAGGCGACGGAGATTCACGAGGTCGGGTTCGTTGGGGTCAAGGGTTTCGTTGGCGGTTTTGGATCGCGCATGCTCGGCTCCTTTGGCGAACCGGCGATCAAGTCGATGGTGGCGGAAAGCGTGAACGAAGCGATGCGGCTTGAAAACGCGATGCGGCAGGTCCGCGCCAAACGCACGCTTGTCGTTCTGCACTACGCGCCTGTCGTCGAGACGGTCGAAGGCGAGCCGCTGGAGATTTTCCCGTTTCTCGGTTCGTCACGCCTGGCCGAGACAATAGACCGGTTCCAGGTCAGCGCAGTGGTGCATGGCCATGCGCATCGTGGCGTCTATGAGGGCCGTACGCCGGGCGGAGCGTCGGTCTATAACGTTGCCATGCATGTCGCCAAGCCGACCGGCCGCCCCTACGCCATGCTCGAAATCTGACAGGCGGCGCCGCTGGCGCAAGCAATCGCCAGACAGGCTGCAGAACGATCACGGCAACTGCCGGCTGAAAGACATCCGCTTCGGCGGAATATCGTTTTCATCCGGATTGGGAATGGGGTCCTCGTCGGGGAGCCTGTCGGGGTCCGGCTCACGCACGGGCTTGGGATCGGGGATGGGAGGCGGTGGTACCGGGGTCGGTGTTGGCTCGGGTGTGGGAATAGTGGCCATCGTGATCATCTCCTCTTGGCGCAGAACAACGCAATGGGTCAGCTGGTTCCCGGCTTCCTCGTTTTTGGAACCACACCGTCGCGCCTGCGGGTCAGCCCATCTCCGGATTCTCGTGTCTGCTGCCCGACTTGCCTGACCGCAGCAGCAGGGCAAGCGGAACGAGCAGGGCGGTTGCCACCGCGCAATAGCGGAAGACATCGACGTAGGCGAGCAGCGTGGCCTGGCGGGCGATCAACTGGCCGAGCCAGCCGATCGCCTGCTGCTTCGCCTGGACCAGCGGCGAACCCTGGGCGACGAAATGCTCGGTCGCCTGCCGAAGCACCTGCTGATAGGCGGGCGACGATTGCACGGTGTGGCCAACCAGATTCGATTGATGGATCTGGGAGCTTTGCGCAATGACGGTGTTGGACAGCGAGACGCCGATGCTGCCGCCGATATTGCGTGCAACGTTGATCAGCGCCGATGCCTGGTTGGTCTGTTGCGGGGGCAGGCCGACATAGGCCGCGGTCGAGATGGGAATGAACAGGAACGGCAGCCCGACCATCAGGAAGACACGGGCAAAGGCAAAGAAGCGGAAGCTGGCGTCCGGGGTAAGCGAGGTCATGTGCCAAAGCGCGACTGCGACCACCGACATGCCCACCATGATCAGGTATTTGGGCTGCACGATGCTGCCTACAAATCCGGACACCGGCATCAAGATCAGCATGGCGATGCCGCCCGGCATCATCGAAAGGCCCGACAGCGTCGCGGTGTAGGCAAATGTCGTCTGCTGCAGCTGCGGCACGATCTGGGTGGTGCTGAACAGGATAGCACCGACCGCCATCATAACCAGGAAGGCCGTGCCGAACTGGCGCGTGAACAATAGGCGCATGTCGACGACCGGATCGCTGCGACTGATTTCCCATGGGATAAGCAGCAGGAACGCGATCGCGGAAATCACTGCGAAAGTCGTAATGAAATTCGAGGCGAACCAATCGTAGCGCTGGCCTCGGTCGAGGAAGATCTCGAGGCACCCCAGTGCGGTAGCCACCAGGATGAATCCGACCCCGTCGATCTTCAGGCCGCCTTTCAGCCGTTCCTTGCGTTCGCGTTCGAGTACGTCCGGTTCGACCAACAGCCATTGCACCAGTGCCAGCGACAGGATGCCGAACGGCACGTTGATGAAGAAGATCCAGTGCCAGGAGAAATGGTCCGTCAGCCAGCCGCCGATCGTCGGCCCGACCGTTGGTGCGACGATGACGGCAATGCCGTAAAGCGCGAAGGCTTGCGAGCGCTTTTCCGGCGGAAAGGTATCGGCAAGGATCGATTGCTCGCTTGGCGCCATGCCGCCGCCGCCGAGGCCCTGAAGGATCCTGAACAGGATGAGCAGTTCCAGGTTGGGCGCCAGTCCGCACAGCAGCGACGCGACGGTGAAGGTCGCCACGCAAAGCATGTAGTAGCGCTTGCGGCCGATGACGCTTGCCAGCCAGCCGCTGACCGGGATGATCACCGAGTTGGCCACAAGATAGGTGGTAATGACCCAGGTGCTTTCGTCCATTCCGGCCGCCAGGCTGCCGGCGATGTTGCGCAGGGCGACATTGGCGATCGAGGTGTCCAGCACCAGCATGAAAGTGGCGATGGAAACGACAATGGCGATGAGCCAGGGATTGTGTGTCCCGGCGGCGGATCGGCTTTCGCCCTGATTTCTGGCTGCTTCGCCGCTCATTGCACCTTGACCGTCGGCACCACCGACAGCCCTGGGCCGAGAAGCACATCGGGCGGCTTGTCGAAGACGATCTTGACCGGCACGCGCTGCACCACCTTGACGTAGTTGCCGGTGGCATTTTCAGCCGGCAGGAGGCTGAAGGCGGTGCCGCTGCCGGCCTGGATGCTGTCGACGCGGCCATGGAAGGACTTGTTCGGGTACGCGTCGATATCGATGTCGACCGGTTGTCCCTGCCGCATCAGGTCGAGCTGCGTCTCCTTGAAATTGGCCCTCACCCAGACCTCGTCGGGAACGAACATCATCAATACCTGGCCAGGTTGCGCGTAGGTGCCGTCAGCGGCCGAAATGCTCGTTGCCCGCCCGGCTGCGGGTGCTGTGATGGTCGTGCGCGACAGCGTCGTGCGTGCTTGCTCCTGGCTGGCTTTGGCCTGTTCGAGCTGCGCCTCGGCGCTCCTGGCTTGTGCCTGCAAGACCGAAACCTGGCTTTTTGCTGAGGCGACATTGGCCTCGGCACTGTCCAGCGCGGCCTGATCCTGACGCAGCGTCGATGCCGCTTGCTGCGCCTGCTGCTGCGTTGCCGTGCCCTTGGCCAGGAGTTCGCGATTGCGTTGATCCTCTGCCTTGGCGAAATCCAGCGCTGCCTTGGCCTGTGCAACCTGCCTCTGGGCAGCGTTCACCTTTGCGTTTTGAGCCTCGATCTGAGCGGTGACATTGACGATTTCGGCTTCGGCCGCGGCGACGCCGGCATCGGCCTGCTTCAGATTTGCCTGATAGTCGCTGTCGTCGATGCGCAGGAGGACATCACCTGCCTGCACGTGCTGATTGTCGGTAACCGCCAGCTCGGTAATGCGGCCGGCGATTTGGGCGCCGATCGTCACCGTGCGGGCGTCGATGAAGGCGTCGTCGGTCGATTCGTACTGGCGAGCGTTCAGCCACCAGATCACGACGCCTGCCGCGACGAGCAACAGCGCAAGCGCAACCGCCGCCGTCGCATAGGGATGGCGCCTGGGAAAGCCGAGCAGACCGGCCTTTCGTTGCGAGGCATCCCCGTCGGGCTTTTCCTGCCGCGGCTCTGCCGATCGCTCACGAGATTCTCGAACCCGGGCCGGTTGCTCCCGAGTTTCATTTACAGGCTCGACGTCTTGTTCGACGCTTTGCGGCTTCGTGTCCAACGGAATGGCTTTCAAGACTGATATTGCAGCCGCCGGGGCGGACGCAAAGCCAAACCGCGAGCTTCCGCAAAAGTTCCTGCCCGGAATGGGTTCGGTTAACGGGGCGACGTCGAACCCACTGAGCGGCGCCGGCGCTTGGAACCGAGCGCCGCTTCACCGGGCAGGTGATCCGTACGCCTCATGTTGCGGTGATCCGGCCTTGTCAGCGCTCCACGGCGCGATAATTGCTCATATAGGCGTGGGCGAATTCACCTGTCGACAGGAGCCGACCATGAAACATCAAACACTCGACCAACTGCATGCCGTCGCGGAAGTTGAGTCCTTCGCGGCGTATCCGGCGATGAGCCGAAACCAGCGGATTGAACGTTGGGCAGAACTTCTCGAGCAAAACCCGACGCGATGCCTTGGGGCGCTTCCAGGCACCGAATATATGAACAGGGAAGCGCGCGACAGATCGCGTGGCGCTGGGACGCCGCTCACTGTCGCTTTCGAGGATCCGGTTCTGCGTGCCATGGGCTTGAACGACGATACCTATGGTGAGGCAAAGCGCTTCTTCGAACTGAGCGACCGGCAGTTGCACCAAATCGTTTGCCATTGCCACGTTGGCGCCACGATGCAAGCGCGATGGGCCGCTGCCAGGGTGCGCGGGATAGTTCGCGGCAACAGATTTGTTGCCTGGATGAAGGGCTTGATCGTGCATTGACGCGATACGAGGAACGGCGGAACACGCGTTCTTTCCGCGCTGCGGGGAGCGCTTCCGAACTTGGAAGGACTCGTGCCCCGTCAGGCCGCGCAGATTGTGAAACTCCTTGACGCTTGGCTGCGCCTTGTCGCGGCCATGCGTCCGTCTTTGATGTGAGAATTTGAGTTGGCCCGCCGCAATTGAGAGCCCTCGTCCGACGGGCGTTCGAGCGCCGTCCAGGCAGGTGAGATCTGGCTAAGGACGAACAATCCCGCGATCGTGGAAGATCCTTCGACCTGGTGAGCGGTCGATCTCTCCAAACACCCTTCGATCCGCTCTAGCGATCGATCTCTCCAAACACCCTTCGATCCGCCCTAGCGGTCGATCTCTCCAAACACAATGTCGAGCGAGCCGATGATCGCGGCAACATCGGCGATCATATGGCCTCGGGACAGGAAATCCATCGCCTGCAGGTGGGCGAAGGAAGGTGCGCGGATCTTGCATCGGTAGGGAATGTTGCCTCCGTCCGATACGAGGTAGACGCCGAACTCGCCCTTCGGCGCCTCGACGGCGGCATAGACTTCACCGCGCGGCACGCGAATGCCTTCTGTATAAAGTTTGAAGTGGTGGATCGTCGCTTCCATCGAGCGCTTCATCGTGGCACGCGGCGGCGGCGTGATCTTGCGGTTCGGGATCGCGACCGGCCCCTGGCCTTCGGGTGAGCGCAACTTTTCCAGACATTGCCGCATGATCCGGACCGACTGGCGCATTTCCTCCATGCGTACGAGATAGCGGTCGTAGCAGTCGCCATGCTTGCCGACCGGGATATCGAAATCCATCTCCGGATAGCATTCGTATGGCTGCGCCTTGCGCAGATCCCAGGAGGCGCCCGATCCGCGCACCATCACGCCGGAGAAGGCCCAGGCCCAGGCATCGTCAAGGCCGATCACGCCGACATCGACATTGCGCTGCTTGAAAATGCGGTTTTCGGTCAACAGCCCTTCGAGATTGTCGCAGACCTTGAGAAACGGATCGCAGAAATTCCAGATGTCGTCGAGGAGCTCCGGCGGCAGATCCTGATGCACGCCGCCGACCCTGAAATAATTCGCGTGCATGCGGGCGCCGGACGCGCGCTCGTAAAAGACCATCAGCTTCTCGCGTTCGGCGAAACCCCAGAGCGGCGGCGTCAGCGCGCCGATGTCCATGGCTTGGGTGGTGACGTTGAGGAGGTGCGACAGAAGCCGGCCTATTTCGCAGAAAAGCACGCGAATGAGTTGCCCACGCTTCGGAACCGATATTTCAAGGAGCTTCTCGGCGGCGAGACAGAATGCGTGCTCCTGGTTCATCGGCGCGACGTAGTCGAGCCGGTCGAAATAGGGCAGGGCCTGCAGGTAGTTCTTGTACTCGATGAGCTTTTCGGTGCCGCGATGCAGCAGGCCGATGTGGGGATCGGCGCGTTCCACGATCTCGCCGTCGAGTTCGAGCACCAGCCGCAGGACGCCGTGAGCGGAGGGATGTTGTGGCCCGAAATTGATGGTGAAGTTGCGAACTGCAGCCTCGGCCATGACAGTCCTCCGCGATCCAGGCGGGCTTCGGTTCCATGCCGGAACCGGCTTGTCCGCTTTCATCCGCTCACGTCGTCGTCTGGATGATCAGCGTCAGCGTGCCGTCGCCGTCGATATTGGCGGCCACGACCTGCGTGGAATTAAGCCCGTTCGCCGCCAGTGCCGATGCCGCCTGCGGCGATGCGTCGATCGAACTTTGCAGGATACGCAAATCCTCGGCGCTGGTCTGGGTGACGACGGCCTCCGCCTGTGCCTTGATGTCAGGAGGCAGATCCTCCATCGCCACGATTGTCACTGCGGTGAAATTCTGGGCGGAGAAGGCTTGGTCAGGTGTAGCCTGGTCGGGAGTGGCCCCTTCGGGCGTGGCTTGCTCTGGCAGGGTTTGCGGGGCCGTCGGCGGGACAGGGGCAAGCTCTGGTCCCACGGATTGCGCATAGACCGGCGAGGCAAGAGCCAGTGCCGAGAGTGTGGCAATTGTCGTCGATAGCCGCATGGCCTTTCCTTCCGTTTTGCTCAGGGACGATCAATTCGGTGACGACACAACCCTCGTGTCGAAATATGGTTCCGTCACGGAGGTTGCAGTCTTGCCGAAGCCGTGATTGTCGCGGAAGCGAGCGCGAAATCCGGCGTTGCCTGTCTCAGCCAGCGGTGTGGCTGCGATGGGGCTGCGGCCAGCGCTGCAATGCTTCACGGCCCTGAGTGGTCAGTTCGTAGATCCCGCGATCGGTGCGCGCGAACCAGCGATACACGTTGTGCAGCAGGATTTTGGGCGCGTTCGGCAGGTTGGGCTTCAAGTCACGCGGCCGCTTTGGGCCGTCCGCGAGTGCTGCGGCGCATGCCAGGGCCTGCTGGCGATAGGCGGTCATGATCGGCGCACGCGAGCCGCCGCCGGCGACAGGATCGCCCTGCCGACGCCGATGTTCGTCGATTAGTTTCGAGCGGCGCCGGGAATCCCTACGCGGAGCCAATGCCGTCGGGCTGAGCAGCACCTGAACCTCGCCGTTCGTCCGCACGCCAAGCAGGCCAAAGCCGAGGCGACGGCAGAGATTGCGATACCTCACATCGCTCTCACGGCCTTTGCCACGGCCCGACATGCATGCTGCGAGCCAGACCTCGTGGCTCACCGCCATACGGTCGACGCCCTGAAGGACCAGCTCGAGATTGAACTTCAGCTTTAGCTCGCAGATGACGACGATCGGTGGAGAGTCGGCACTCAGCGCCAGCAGATCGCAGCCGCCGATCTCGCCCTTGACCATGAATCCCAGGCCTTCGAGGAAGGTCTTGACCGGGCTGTAGAGTGAAGTCTCGAGCATGGGCCTTTGTTCGCTGCGAATCATCCCGCCCGATTGGCAGTTCAGCGCGATGATCGCTCATTGCCATTGAACAGGAGGTAAACGACGGCCAAACCCAAGCGATTGCTGCGGCTCGCCGGTGGCGCAGAGCCGTGCCACGGCCGCTTGCCAATTTGGTATGCTGGTATAATATGTACCTGAGGTAGCATTGCCCCGCATAGCTGCGCTGTGCTGGACATCCGAGCGCCCGGGACATCGTCCAGGCATCGTCATTTGAGCGGCGGCTCCCCGCCTTTTCTAATCCGCCAGCCGGCGGCAATGTGCATACAAGTCAATGGGATGACGATCGGCAGGGCGGTCGTTGGAAATCAGGAGTAACGGACAATGACAACGATTGCGCTGTTTGGTGCTGGCGGCAAAATGGGTTACCGCCTGTCGACCAATTTTCGCGGATCTCCCTATACGGTACGCCATGTCGAGGTCGGCGACGCCGGCCGCGAGCGGCTGAAGTCGGGCCTCGGCATCGATGCCGTCAGCGCCGATGAGGCGCTTGATGGCGCTGATGTGGTGATCCTGGCGGTGCCGGATACGCATATCGGCAAGGTCGCGGCGAGCATCGAGAGCAAGCTTCCATCAGGCACGATGGTCGTCGTGCTCGACGCCGCGGCACCTTTCGCCGGGCATTTGCCGCAGCGACCGGACCTGACCTATTTCGTCACCCACCCGTGCCACCCGCCGATCTTCAACGACGAGACCGACATGGCGGCCAAGAAGGACTATTTCGGCGGCGTCAAGGCCAAGCAGCACATGGTCAGCGCCTTGATGCAGGGACCGGAGGAAGATTTCGCCAAGGGTGAGGCGATCGCCAAGATCATCTGGGCCCCGGTCATGCGCTCGCATCGCGTCACTGTCGATCAAATGGCGCTGCTCGAGCCCGGCCTTTCGGAAACGGTATGCGCTTCGCTGCTCGTCGTCATGAAGGAGGCCGTCGACGAGGTGGTGGCGCGCGGGGTCGACAAGCAGGCGGCGCTCGACTTCCTGCTTGGCCATATGAACGTGCTTGGCGCCGTCATCTTCGGCGAGACCAAAGGCGTGTTCTCCGACGCCTGCAACAAGGCGATAGAGTTCGGCAAGCCGGTGCTGATGCGCGATGACTGGAAGCGGGTGTTCGAGCCGGAGGAGATTGCCGCGAGCATTCAGCGCATCACCTGAGGGCGCGACGCGTCTTCCGGAACATATCACCTGAAATTGTCATTGACTCATCATACCAGTTAGCTTAGCTGTTCGATGGCTCGGACCGTCAAGCTTCGCAGCAAGCTCAGGGCCTGGGACGAGTGGAGGATAGCGGGGAGACGATCGATCGAGGTGAAGCCGGCAAAGGGCTTGTGAACCTGACGCGAGCCGCGATCCGCGCTGGCTAACGAATTGAATGCATATAGCCTTGGGATCAAGGCACGGGTTTTCAACGGGAGGAATACATGAAACTGACACGCAGAATGACGCTTGCGGCTTTCGCCGGCATGCTGGCGCTTGGCACGGCCGCACCCGCCTATGCGGCGGATCTGATCGCCATCATCACGCCCTCGCATGACAATCCGTTCTTCAAGGCGGAAGCTGTCGGCGCAGAGGCCAAGGCCAAGGAACTCGGCTACGAGGCGCTGGTGCTCGTCCATGACGACGATGCCAACAAGCAGTCCGAACTTATCGACACGGCGATCGGCCGCGGCGCCAAGGCAATCATCCTCGATAATGCCGGCGCCGACGCCACCGTTGCCGCCGTGCAGAAGGCCAAGGACGCAGGTGTTCCTTCATTCCTGATCGATCGCGAGATCAATGCCACCGGCGTTGCCGTCGCGCAGATCGTCTCCAACAACTATCAGGGCGCCCAGCTCGGCGCGCAGGAATTCGTCAAGCTGATGGGCGAGAAGGGTAATTTCGTCGAGCTCGTCGGCAAGGAATCCGACACCAATGCCGGCATCCGCTCCAAGGGTTACCACGACGTCATCGACGACTATCCGGACCTGAAGATGGTGGCGCAGCAGTCGGCCAATTGGAGCCAGACCGAGGCCTATTCAAAGATGGAATCGATCCTCCAGGCCAATCCCGATATCAAGGGCGTGATCTCCGGCAACGACACGATGGCGATGGGCGCCTATGCGGCACTCGCGGCTGCCGGCCGCAAGGACGTCATCGTCGTCGGCTTCGACGGGTCGAACGACGTGCGCGACTCGATCACCTCCGGCGGCATCAAGGCGACGGTCCTGCAGCCGGCCTTCGCGCAGGCGCAGATGGCGGTCGAGCAGGCCAACGACTTCATCAAGAACAAGAAGTCTCCCGCCGAAGAAAAGCAGCTGATGGACTGCGTCCTGGTCAATGGCGACAATGCCGCCAAGCTCGAGACGTTCGCGCTCACCAACTGAGCCGGCGTAACATCAGGCAGCAAGGGACGAGCCTCCGGTTCGTCCCTTGCTTCCATTTCGCCCTTGCTTCCATTTCTCTGGGTGCTCCTCACCGCCATGCCGAACGAGCCGACATGTTCAACACGCTGACCCGGCCGATCTTTGTCGCGTTGTTCCTCGCAGCAATAGTCAGCCTGACCGCCTGCAAGATCTTGCCGACGCCGTCGGCGGAAAACGGCGGCACTGGCTCCGCGTTCAATCCCGACAAGATGGTCGAGGACATCTGGGCGGCGAAAGTGATACCCTATCTGCAGCAGAAGGCCGGGCCGTTTCCCGAGGTGCATGCCTTGGCCAAGGCCGATCCCGCCGCTGCCGGCGCCAAATACGGCAACCCGAAAAAGCAGGCGAATTCGCCGTGGACCTTCGCCGTTCGGCTCGAGGGCAAGGTCGTTGCAGCCAACACACAGTCACGTGCGGCGACGATGGATGTCGATGCCGACGGCGACGGCAAGGCCGATGCGCGGGTGCAGATCGGCCCCGCCATGCGTGGGACCGCCCTGCGCGACAGCCTCGACTTCATCCAGTTCAACGATTTCACCAATCAGATCGACTTCGCCCAGTTCGGCAAGTCGTTCAACGCCTATGCCGACAAGACCGTACTTTCCAAGCTGCCGCGCGAGGCACTCGAGGGCCGCAGCGTCAAGATCCTCGGCGCCTATACGCCGGGCAGTGGCCAGGACCTGCCGCTGGTGACGCCGGCGGAGGCAGAGATCGGGCCGAAGCCATGAGCGGCGATCAAGATGTCATCCTGAAGCTGGAGGATGTCTCGAAGGTCTATTCCGGCACCGTCGCGGTCAAGCGCGCGAATTTCGAGGTGCGCAAGGGCGCGGTCAACGTGCTGGTCGGCGAAAACGGAGCCGGCAAATCGACGCTGATGAAGATCATCGCGGGCGTCGAGCAGCCGACACTCGGGCGCATTCTGCTGGACGGCGAGGAGGTTTCCTTCTCGTCATCCGGGGATGCGGTGAATCGCGGCATCGGCATGGTGTTCCAGGAGCTGAACCTGTTCGGCAATCTGACTGTCGCCGAAAATATTTTCGCCACCCGCGAGATCACCAACCGCTTCCGCAAGATCGACCGCAAAGAGCAGGAGCGCCGCGCGGCGGAGTTCCTTGAACGCCTGGAAGCCGGCATCCGGCCCGACATGCTGGTCGAGGATCTGCGCATCGGCCAGCAACAACTGGTCGAGATCGCCAAGGCGGTTTCGCTCGATGCGCGCATCCTGATCATGGATGAACCGACCTCGGCGCTCAGCGCGGCGGAAGTCGAGATCCTGTTCAAGGTGATTGCCGACCTCAAGGCGCGCGGCGTGGCAATCGTCTACATCTCGCATCGGCTCGAGGAACTGATCCGCATCGGCGACACCATCACCGTGCTGCGCGATGGGCGCATCACCGGCCAGGCGGAGATGAAAGACGTCGATACCCAGTGGATCGTGCGGCAGATGATCGGCTCCGACGCCAAGGACTTCGCCAAGGCCGACGGCCATGTTCCGGGCGAAGAGATATTCCGTGCCGAGGACATTTGCCTGCCGCGTGTCACCGGCGGGCTCGCGGTCGACCACGTCTCGCTGTCGCTGCGCGCCGGTGAAATCCTCGGCATCTACGGGCTGATGGGAGCCGGACGCAGCGAGCTGTTCGACTGCATCATGGGCCGTCACGGCCATTCGACCGGAACGATATTCATTGCCGGCAAAAAAGTGCACGAGCGGGACACGACGCGACGCATCCGCCGCGGCCTGGCGCTGATCCCCGAAGACCGCCAGCGCGAAGGGCTGGTGTCGACCCTCTCCGTCGCCAGCAATCTGACGCTGGCCAGCCTGTCGCGTTTCGTGCGCCTGTTCCACATTCGTGGTGCCGCCGAACGACAGGCGGTGGCCCAGACCGTGCGCGAATTGGCGATCAAGGTCGCCGATCCGGCGCAGGAAGTCTCGTCGCTATCGGGCGGCAACCAGCAGAAGGTGGTGATCGGCAAGGCGCTGCTCACCGGACCGAAGGTGCTGCTGATGGACGAGCCGAGCCGCGGCATCGACGTCGGCGCCAAGGCCGACGTGTTCCGCACCATGCGCAAGCTGTCGCGCGACGGCCTGGGGATCCTGTTTGCCACCTCGGACCTCGATGAGGTGATGGCGTTGTCAGACCGCATCGCGGTGATGAGCAATGGAAAATTGACTGGTACGTTCGACCGCGCCGAGGCGACAGAGGCCGCAATCGTCGCTGCCTCGGCGCTCGGCCACGGACCGGTCCCGCACGGAGAGCAAGGCGCATGACTGACATTCCAGCCAAGGCGGCGGTCACCTCCCTTTCGAGCGGCTCGGTCCTGCTGACGCTGATGAAGGCGAGGACGTTCATCGCGCTGATCGCCGTGCTGTTGTTCTTCTCGATAGCTGCCCCCAATTTCCTCTCGGCCGCCAATCTTATCCTGATGTCGAAGCACGTGGCGCTGAACGCATTCCTCGCAATGGGCATGACCTTTGTCATCATCACCGGCGGCATCGACCTGTCGGTCGGCTCGATCGTCGGCCTGTGCGGCATGGTGGCCGGCTATCTCGTGCTCAACGGCATCGACCTGCAGGTCGGCTATACCATCTATTTCAACGTCTTCGAGATCGCGCTGATCACGCTTGCCGTCGGCATATTGATCGGCGCCGTCAACGGCTTGCTGATCACCAGGCTTAACGTTGCGCCGTTCATCGCCACGCTCGGCGTGCTCTATGTCGCGCGCGGCCTGGCGCTGCTGTCGTCCGACGGGCGCACCTTCCCCAATCTCGTCGGCAAGCCGGAGCTTGGCACCACCGGATTCGGCTTTCTCGGCGCCGGCCGGTTGCTCGGCCTGCCCGTCGCGCTGTGGATTTTGCTCGTTGTTGCATTAGGGGCCGCCTATCTCGCCAAGTACACCCCGCTCGGCCGCCACATTTTCGCCGTTGGCGGCAACGAGCGGGCGGCGCGGATTTCGGGCGTCCGCGTCAACATGGTGAAGATGTTCGTCTACATGTTCTCCGGTTTCTGCGCGGCGATCGTCGGACTGATCATCTCGTCCGAACTGATGGCCTCGCATCCGGCGACCGGAGAGAGCTTCGAACTCAACGCCATTGCCGCGGCAGTGCTCGGCGGCACCTCGATGTCGGGCGGACGCGGCACCATTGGCGGCACCATTGTCGGCGCCTTCGTCATCGGCATTCTTTCGGACGGGCTGGTGATGATGGGGGTGAGCTCGTTCTGGCAGATGGTGATCAAGGGCCTCGTCATCATCGTCGCCGTCGTCGTCGACCAGGCACAGCGCCGGCTGCAGAGCCGGGTGACGCTGATGCAGATGGCAAAGGCCGGCTGACATGACGGAACTGCGGGGAGCGCTGATCGGCTGCGGCTTCTTCGCCGTCAACCAGATGCATGCCTGGCGCGACATAGAGGGTGCCTCGATCGCTGCCATCTGCGACCGCGATCCGGACCGGTTGAGGATCGTCGGCGACCAGTTCGGGGTCGCGCGGCGCTATACCGACGCGGCAGCACTGTTTGCCGGCGAAAGGTTGGATTTCGTCGACATCGCCACCACCGCGCCGAGCCACCGTCCCCTCGTCGAGATGGCGGCGCAGCACGGCGTCCCGGGAATCTGCCAAAAACCGTTCGCGCCGACGCTTGCCGACGCCAAGGCGATAGTGAAGGCATGCGCCGTCGCCGGTGTGCCGCTGATGGTGCACGAAAATTTTCGTTGGCAGTCGCCGATCCAGGCGGTGCGTACCGTGCTCGACAGCGGCGAAATCGGCACCCCCTTTTTCGGACGGATCTCGTTCCGCTCTGCCTATGACGTGTTTTCCGGCCAGCCCTATCTGGCGACGGGAAAGCGCTTCATTATCGAAGACCTCGGCATCCACATCCTCGACATCGCCCGCTTTCTGCTGGGCGACGTCTCGACGGTCACCGCGCGAACGGCGCGCATCAACCCTGGCATTGCCGGCGAGGACGTTGCGACGATGCTGATGGACCACACGAGCGGCGCCACTTCGGTGGTCGACTGCAGCTATGCGACCAAGCTCGCGACAGAACCGTTCCCCGAGACGCTGATCGAGATCGACGGCAGCGAGGGCACGATCCGGCTGGCGCAGGGCTACCGCCTCACCGTCACCGGCATGAGCGGGACGGCTGTCAGCGACGTCTCGCCACCGCTGCTGCCCTGGGCATCGCGGCCGTGGCACAACATCCAGGAAAGCGTCGTCGCCATTCAAAAGCATTGGGTCGATTGCTTGACCAACGTAACCGAGCCCGCGACCTCGGGCGCGGACAACCTCAAGACATTGGCGCTGGTCGAGGCGGCCTATGCCGGCGCCGCAAGCCGCGAACCGGTGCAACTCGACGCCTTGCTGAAATGACAGCCGACGCCTTCCTCCTCTACGGCACACGTGCAGTTGAAGTCGAACCGGTCAGGCTGCGCGCCGGCGCGCTGACGGCGGACTTCGTCAACGGCAATCTGCGCACCATTCGGCATGGCAGCACCGAAGTTCTGCGCGCCATCGCCTACATCGTCAGGGATCGCGACTGGGGCACTTACGAGCCGGCGCTCACCAACCTTGCCATCGAGCAAGATGCCGAGGCATTTTCGGTCAGCTATTCGGCAAGTTGCCAGGCACCGGACGGCAGCCGACTCGGCTTCGGTGCGACCATCAAGGGCTCCGCCGATGGCCAGTTGGTCTTCGACGTGAGCGCACTTCCCGACAGCGATTTCGAAACAAATCGCTGTGGTTTCTGCATCCTGCATCCGATCGCCGGCCTGGCCGGCCGCCCGGTCACGGTCGAGCATACCGATGGCAGCGTGGTCGCGACGCGGCTTCCAGAGCTGATCGATCCCTGGCAGCCGTTCAAGAATCTGCGGGCGATCACCCATGAGGTCCGGCCGGGCGTCAGCGCCGAATGCCGGATGCAAGGCGATACTTTCGAGATGGAGGACCAGCGCAACTGGTCAGATGCCTCCTACAAGACCTATGTCCGGCCGCTGGCGCTGCCATGGCCCTATGTGCTGCCTGCCGGCAAAACCTTCCGCCAAACCATCAGCTTGCGGATGGAGGGCCGCGGGAAAGTGCCGGCTGCCGCGGCAAGCGCCGAACCGATCCGTGTCACGCTCGGCCAAGCCGGACCGGTGTTGCCGGACGTTGGCGTGATCATCTACCCGGATGAGGTCGAGGCGGTGCTGGGCAAGCTGTCGGTGCTGTCCGAGCTTGGTCCGCAACAATTGATGTTCCACTATGACCCGACGCGCGGCCACGAGCTCGATGCCTTGCGATCCTACGCCCGGCTCGCCGCCGCCTATCCGGTCCGGACAACGCTCGAATGTGTCATTGCCGGCGACGGCGATCTCGACGCCGAGCTTTCAGGCGTCGCCGACAGGGTGCGCCAGGCCGGGCTCAAGCTTTCGGCCATTGCCGTCTCGCCCTCGGTCGACCGGCAGTCGACGCCACCGGGCAGCGCGTGGCCGCAATGCCTGCCGCTCGAAGACGTCTATGCCGCGGCGCGGCGTGCCTTTCCCGACATCCGCCTCGGCGGCGGCATGTTCAGCTATTTCACCGAACTCAACCGCAAGCGTGTGCCGGCCGACCCGCTCGATTTCGTCACGCATTGCACTTGCCCCATCGTGCATGCCGCCGACGATCTCAGCGTCATGCAATCGCTGGAGGCGCTGCCTTTCATCGCGGCGTCTGTACGGGCGATCTTCGGAACAAAACCTTATCGGATCGGGCCGTCGACCATTGCCATGCGCCAGAACCCTTATGGCGGCGCGACCAAGGCCAATCCCGACAGTCAGCGCATTGCCATGGCCGACCGCGACCCTCGCCATGCCGGACTGTTCGGGGCTGCGTGGACGATCGGCTATGCCGCACGCCTCGCCCCTGCCGGGCTCGAAATGCTCACGCTCTGCAGCTTCACCGGGCCATTCGGCGTGCTGGCCTCGTCGGACGAACCGGTCGAAGAAGGTACACGCCGGCCGATTTTCCACGCGGTGAAAGGACTTTGCGAACTGGCCGGCCATGCGCACATGGCGGCAGCAACGACCGATGAGACGCGGGTGCTCGGACTGGCCAGCCGCACCCAGACAGGCAAGATCATCGTCTGGCTGACGAACCTTACCCCTGACGACGTTTTAGTCGATGTTTCCGGGCTCGGCTCCGATCAGGGTTTTCTGAAGATCTGGGATGGACGAACGTCACGCCAGATTCAGCGCGACGCGTCGGGCCGAGACCGTCTTGTGATGACGCCTTACGCAATCGTCCGGATCGGCTGAAGTCATATGCCGGGGTTCATGAATCGCCGCAATTCCGCAACGGTTGCCCCTAGCCGCAGCATTTCCGCTGCCGGCTTGTCACCGGATTTGCTTTCGAAACTCGCCTGGCGCCATTCCAGTTGTCTTGGAAAAAAGACGGCTGAACGAGGCGACGTCCTGATATCCCACCCGATAGCAAATTTCTGAAACGCTCAGTTTCGTTTCCTCAAGCATGGATTTTGCCAACTCCAGCCGCCTTTCCTGAATCCATTTTCCCGGCGTTGTCTGGAACTCGTCGAAAAACCTGCGAGACAGGGTTCGCGAAGACATCGCCAATTCGGTTGCGAGAAATTTCAAATCGATTTCCGACATCTTGTCTTTCGAGAGCTCACGCAACTTGTCCTCGAATGGGCTGGCCCCGTTCGAAATTCCATCGAGGGAAAATTCGTAGGGACTCTGGAATGTGCGCGGCGGCGGGAGAACCAGAAGTTTTCGAATGATCCGCTCTTCCTTCGAGAAGCCCAGATCGATCAGCAAAGCCCTGGCGAGTTCGAGTCCGGAAAACCCGCCTCCGCATGTGTAGAGGCGGTCCTGGCGAATGAGGAGGCGGGAAGCGTCCCATCGCACTTGCGGAAACCGGCGGCTTGCCTCGGCTCTCAGCCACCAGGATATCGTCGCGCGTTTACCGTCCAATAATCCCGAATTGGCGAGCAGATAACACGCGCCGCAATGCGCTGCGATGATTGCGTCCTGCTGCTGCGCGAGCGCGATCAGCGGTTTTGAATGTTCACTCTCCTCGTCGAGCGAGCGCAGAAGCTCCGGAATCTCGACACCCGGCATGGCAATGAGAATCAGGACATCCACTTTCCGGGATGGTTGAGCCTTTGTCGGGAAGGAAATTCCGGTGCTTGATGCCGACGGCGCGCTCCTTGAAACGAACTCACAGGAGAGAACCTGCGAACGGCAGACGTCATTCACAAGCTGAAACATTTCCACGAGCGTCGAGACGACGGCTGAATAGAAATTCGACGGCAGCCAGATCACAACGTGGAGGCTCCTGACAGCCATTGCGGTACTCCAGTGTCGTTCTCGTGGATGGCAAGCTTAGCATAGTCTTTGCAAAAATTGCCAATTCCAGAACAAGCGCGAGGGGCTCCAGGAGGGCCTATGCGGGCTTGCTGACGAAAGCGGGCCGCGGAAATCCATGGCTGGGAAGATGCAAATGCTGAAATCGTTGAATGAAAACACGCGGCAAATACATCGGATTCAAAGGGCAACAGAAAACTGCGTCGGTCCGGGCTCAGGCTGATCTGTGGTCAGTCAGTAAGCCGAGAGCAAGCCGGCCGCTAGGCCGGTCGGGACCTTGCTCTTGGTTTTCAGCTGCCGGAGTTCATCACGTAAAGCGCACGCGAGCGTTCGAGGTGCTTGATCATCGCCTTCTCGGCGCCATCCGCATCCTTGGCTTCGATGCGTCCGATGATCTCTTCGTGCTCGGTCAGCGTGAACTTTTCCTTGCCGGTCCAGATCAGCATTTCGGTGTGGTATTCCTTTAGCCAGCCAAGCATTGCCTCGCTGACGGCGACATAGATCGGATTGCCGGATATTGCCGAGATCTGGGTGTGGAATTTCATGTCGGCGGATATGAAGGCTTCCGAGTCGCCACGATGGCTGCGCTGCTCTGCAACCGTTGCGCGCAACCGCTGCACGTCCTCGGCGGTTGCCTTCTCCGCGGCTTCCCTGACCATGCCGCGCTCGAAGAAGATACGCGCGTTCTTGAGGTGCTCCAGCGTGTCCTTCGACGACGACAGGATGATCTTGGCGGCGCCGTCGACCTGTTTGATGATCGACTTGGCGGTCAGCTGCAGCACTTTCGCCCGCTCGCCATGCGAGATCGCGACGAGGCCCATATTGCTCAACGCCTGCATTGCCTCGCGGATCGCCGGCCTGCCGACCTCGAAGCGCTCCATCAATTCGCGCTCCGATGGCATGTCGTCACCCGGCAGCAATTCGCCGCTGGTGATCAGGCGCTTCAGTCTCAAGAATACTTCGTCGGAAAGCTTGCGCCGGACGATCGGCTCCGAACGGTTCATCGTCGCGAATCACTCCTTTGACCGGCCCCTATCTAGCATTTCCGGCGTGAATTCCGGAACGCCTGCTGCCGGCTCGCCCGGCCCTGCCCAGCCGGATAGGGCTTGCAAAGCTTATGTACTCATTATACCAGATTTCAAGGGCCAAGGAACCTTTTTCGAACCACCCCGGCAGGCCGCGCGAATATGATTGTTCTCACCTATTGCATCGAAACGCCCGGCAATATCGAGGCGCTGGCGGCCAAGATCGCAAGCGACCAGTCGACCGGAACCTTCGTCGCGCTGGCCGGCGAGACCGAAGAGCTCAAGGCCAGGGTCGCGGCGCGAGTCCTGGCGATACGGCATCTGCCGGATGCGGATCGGCCGTCTGTTCCCGAAACCGGTCCCGAAGCGCGCAATGGCCCGGTCAAGCGCGCCGACGTCGACATCGCGTTTCCGCTAGACGCCATCGGCACCGACTTGTCGGCGTTGATGACCATCGCCATCGGCGGCACTTTTTCGATCAAGGGCCTGTCCGGTATCCGGGTCGTCGACATGAGGCTACCCGAGGAGTACCGGGGCGCGCATCCGGGCCCGCAATTCGGCGTCACGGGCAGCCGCAGGCTGACCGGTGTCGCGGATCGTCCGATCATCGGGACCATCGTCAAGCCGGCGCTGGGGCTCCGCCCGCCCGAGACGGCCGCAATGGTGCAAGAGCTGATTGCCGCCGGCGTCGATTTCATCAAGGACGACGAGAAGCTGATGAGCCCGGCCTATTCACCACTGTCGGAGCGGGTGAGGGCAATTATGCCGCTGATCCTCGACCACGAGCAGAAGACCGGCAAGAAGGTCATGTATGCCTTTGGCATCTCACATGCCGATCCCGACGAGATGATGCGAAACCACGACCTGGTGGCAAAGGCCGGCGGCAATTGTGCTGTGGTCAACATCAATTCGATCGGTTTTGGCGGCATGGCTTACCTCCGAAAGCGCTCCAGCCTGGTGCTCCATGCCCACCGCAATGGCTGGGACATTCTCACCCGTCATCCTGGCCTCGGCATGGACTTCAAGGTCTGGCAGCAGTTCTGGCGGCTGCTCGGCGTCGACCAATTCCAGATCAATGGCATCGCCTCGAAATACTGGGAACCCGACTGGTCCTTCGTCGAATCCTTCAAGGCGGTGACCACGCCGATCTTTTCGCCGGCCGATTGCGCATTGCCGGTCGCCGGCTCCGGCCAGTGGGGCGGGCAGGCGCCTGAAACCTTCCAGCGAACCGGCCGGACGGTCGATCTTCTCTATCTCTGCGGCGGCGGCATCGTCAGCCACCCGGACGGGCCGGGCGCCGGCGTGCGCGCCGTGCAGCAGGCCTGGAAGGCGGCGGTCCAAGACATCCCGTTGGCGGATTATGCCTTGAGCCATGTCGAGCTGGCGCGGTCGATCGAGAAGTTCGGCGACGGCAAGGCGGCCTGACGCCATGCAAAACCTGCTTCTGAGTTATTATGGCGACGACCTGACCGGCTCGACCGATGTGATGGAGGCGCTCGAGCTCGGCGGCGTGCCGACCGTGCTGTTCATGCGGCAGCCGGACGAGGCGCTGCTTTCGCAATTTGCGCATTGCCGCGCCATCGGGCTGGCCGGCACCAGCAGAAGCGAGACGCCGCAGTGGATGGACACGCATCTGCGAGATGCCTTCGCCTGGCTGAAGACCCTCAACGCCGAGATCTGCCACTACAAGGTCTGCTCGACCTTCGATTCCAGCCCGGCAATCGGCAGCATCGGCCGGGCGATCGAGATCGGCCGCTCGGTTTTCCGGCAAGGCGGCGTGCCGCTGGTGGTCGGCGCGCCGCAGCTGAAGCGCTACACCGCCTTCGGTCATCTCTTCGCGGCCTACCGCGACAAATATTTCCGTATCGATCGCCATCCCGTGATGAGCCGCCATCCGACCACGCCGATGGACGAATCCGACCTGCTGATCCATCTGTCGCGCCAGACAGACCTCAGCTCGGGGCTGGTCGACCTGGCGACGCTGCAATCGGCGTCGCGGTCGGAAGCATTCGACCGGCTTGTGGAGAATGGCACAGACATCGTGCTCTTCGATGCCGACAGCCTGGAAACCCAGGCGCTTGCCGGCAAGGAGATATGGCGCGCTCGCAGGCCGGGCGGTTATTTCGTCGTCGGCTCTTCAGGCATCGAATATGCCTTGCTGGCCGAATGGGCATCGAACCGGATCGTGGATGCCAAACTCGCGTTTTCGCCGCCGGGAGCTGCCGACAGGATCGCCGTGGTCTCGGGGAGCTGCTCGCCGACGACGGAACGGCAGATCCGGCATGCTCTAGCCGATGGCTTCGACGGGATCGAGATCGACCCGGTCGAACTGGTTTCTGAGGCTTCGAACGACGCTATTGCGCGCGCGGTTGCAACCGGCCGCTCCAGCCTGAAGGCCGGGCGCAGCGTCATCCTCTACACCGCGCTCGGACCGGCGGCCGACCGCGGTGCTGAAATCGATCTCCAGGAAGGCGCCCGCCATAAGCTTGGCCGCGGCCTTGGCGAGCTTCTCCGCGAATTGACGCTTCAAGAGAAGCTACTGCGCGTGGTCATCGCCGGCGGCGATACGTCGAGCCACGCACTTGGCCAGATAGGCGTCGATGCGCTGACGGTGCGAATGCCGCTGCCGGCATCGCCGGGCTCGCCGCTTTGTCTCGCGCATTCGCGCATCGAGGCGATTGACGGGCTGGAAATTGCCCTCAAGGGCGGACAGGTCGGAACCGACCGCTATTTCTGCGCCATTCGTGATGGGATCGGCGGTTGAGAGCAGAAATTTAGGTAAGTCGTTGGTGCTCAAATCGAGATCCGGCAGCATCCATTAGCCGGCAAATCAATCAGAGGCGTGTCTGATCCCGGTTACCGCGTGCGACCCATCGCCTTGACTGGATGGCGCTGACGGGCATAGGCGACACAGGCGTCCACCGTGCTGACACAGAGTCCGTCGCGGTTGTTCGGCAGGTTGTTGTCGCCGGCGTAGGCGACCTCGGCAACATGGCCGTCAACCATTCGAATTTGCGTATTGCAATAGCCGCCGGGGGCGACGTTGACGGAACCTCCGAGCGCCGGGACGGGGCCAATGGCCACGGTCGGAACCACAATGTTGAGATTGCCGCGTTGAACGACGCGCTGATAGGTCCAGATCTGGCCGGATCTGCCAACATCGGCGGTGGCTGTCGGAAAGCCGGCACACATTCGAACATCCGCTTCGCTAAGGCCGACCATCTCCTTGCGGGCTGCTGCCGCCGTGGCGTCCTCCTTCGCAGTGCTCGACGTGTCGTCGGGCATGACGCAGGAGGACAGGATGGCGGCGCTTACGGATAGAACGAGAAGGGCAAGCTTTCGTGTGTGGAAAGATGTCATACCAACTTCGGATTGCATGGGAGCCCCGAATGCCAACCTAGGAAGTGAGCCAGTCGAGTCAACCGGCAGAAATTCACGAAGTCGTTTGGTGCGCCACCGCCGCGCATCTGCTGCAAGGGGTTGACGCTGCTGCCATGACCCTCGCACCCTGTCTTCCGCCTGGACGCCGAGTACTGGCGCACGGTGCTGTGACTTTGGTTCGGCCGACGGTGTGCTAGTTTCCAGCCAATTGCTCCGGAGACGTCATGCTTATCAAGCTGCAAGAAATCGCCCTCGCTCTTCTGCTGTTGGCCGCCGGCGCTGGGGCCAGTCATGCGGAGGCGGCCCAGCGGCCGCCGCCCACAGGCGGGGTTCTCTCGCTCCTGCCGCCGCCGCAGACTTCCGATCATTCGATCGTCATCGCCGGACGCACGCTCGATTACGAGGCCAAGGCCGGCACGCTGTCATTGCCGTCCGGCAAAGGCGATATCACCGCCGAGATTTTCTATGTCGCCTATGCACTGCATCCCGGAAAAGAAACGGGACCGGATCGGCGGCGTCCGATCACCTTCGTGTTTAATGGCGGTCCGGGAGCAGCTTCCGCCTATCTGCACCTCGGCGCGCTCGGTCCGCGGGTCCTGGCGACGGCGGCCGATGGAAGTTTCCTGCCGCCGCCACAGAGGCTGTTCGATAACCCCGACACTTGGCTCGACATGACCGACTTGGTCTTTGTGGACCCTGTCGGAACCGGTTACAGCCGTGAAGCGCCCGGCACGGAGGCACACAGCTTCTGGGGCGTCAGTCAGGACGCCGCGTCGATAGGCGCGTTCATCCGGCTCTATCTGGCGCAGACCAACCGCACGGCATCGCCGGTGTTTCTTGCCGGCGAAAGCTATGGCGGGTTTCGGGCGGCATTGCTCGCCAGGAAGCTTCAGGAAGACATCGGCATCAGCCCGAGCGGCGTCGTGCTGATTTCGCCGGCGCTCGAATTCACGCTGGTGCGCCCGGACGAGTTCCAGCCGCTCCACTGGGCGCTGGAACTGCCGTCGCTGGCGGCAGTGCGCCTGCACAGCGAAGGCGTTTCCGGCCCGGCTCTGCAGGAGCGGCTGGCAGAAGTCGAACGCTATGCGCTCGGCGATTATCTGGCCGCGCTAGCCGGTGGACTGGAGCAAGGTGGACGGCTGGCGAGCCAGCGTGTCGCCGAAATCACCGGTCTGCCGCTCAACCTTGTCCAGCGGCACTTTGCACGCATTCCCATAGGGCTCTTTGCCAAGGAGTTTGCACGGGCAAAGGGCAATGTTCTCAGCGCCTATGACGGCAACATCGCGACGGCGGACGTGGCGCCAGAGAGCCTTGGAGTCGAGGGTCCCGATCCGGTGCTCGACCGAAGCGTGCCGGCGCTCACCTCTGCTTTCGTCGGCTACGTGCGTGATGAATTGAACTTCCGTACGGATATCAGCTATCGGCTTCTCAACCGCGAAGTTAGCGGCAATTGGGACTATGGAACGAGCCCGACGCGTCAGGGCTATGCGGGTGTCATGGACGACCTTCAGCAGGCGCGCACGCTGAACCCCAATCTCGGCGTGCTGATCGTCAACGGCTACAGCGACCTGGTGACGCCGTACATGGGCTCGCGCTACCTGCTTGGTCAAATTCCTTCACTTGCCGGCGCAAAGCCCATTCGCGCCGAGGTGCTGGAAGGCGGGCACATGATGTATCTGAGGCCGGATGGACGGGCGGCACTGAAGCAGGCCGCGTCCGAGCTTTACCGAACGACGCAATGAGACAGTTGCGCAAAAAAGCGCCGGATGCGCTGTTCGCCCTCTCATCAGGCCCTAGTTCCATCGCAATTGATCGGTTACACACCAAGGATGGCGTCTTTTAGCGACGTTCGACAGCAAATTAGCCGGTTCTCCAGAATCGCGCCACTGATGCGGCGTGTTGCCGAGCGGGCCACTCGGAACACTAGGCCACACTGGGTGACAAGCCTTGTCGGCCGCTGGAACGCGTTGTCGCTGGCCACGCAGTTCCTGCTCGCGGGTGGTCTATTCTCCCTGTCGGCCATGGTGGTGGTGGGGATTTCAGTCACGAGCCACATAGAAGCCGTGGTCACGCAGAATTCGGCATCCGCTACGGCTCTTTACGTGGACAGCGTTATCGCGCCGCTGCTTCCGGATATGCGCAAGAGCGAAGTCCTCGACGAGAGCGTCGCCCACGCGCTCGATGAAACGCTGGGACAAGGGGCACTCGGCACAAGGCTCGAATCCTTCAAGCTCTGGCGTCGCGACGGAACCATCCTGTATTCGACCGACAAGACATTGATCGGCAAGCGCTTTGAACCCAGCGGCAATCTCCGCGCGGCGTTTGCAGGCCAAATGGTTTCGGAGTTCGACAAGCTCGACGATCCGGACAGCGAGGCCGAAAGAGCCAGCGGCTTGCATCTCCTCGAGATCTACAACCCGGTGCTGCAGCCATGGTCGGGGGAAGTGGTGGCCGTTTCGGAATTCTACGAGGTCGCCACTGATTTCGAAAGAAACCTGCATCAGGCACTTATTCGAACCTGGCTGGACGTTGCCGCCGTCACAACGGCCTTCTTTCTCGGGCTGTCGGCAATCGTGTTCCGTGGCAGCCGCACGATCAGTTCGCAGAGCCGCTCGTTGAAGCAGCGCATTGCTGAACTCTCCGACCTGCTTGCTCAAAACAGACTGTTGAGGCTGAAGGTGCAGCGTGCCTCGCAGCGCGCCACCGCACTCAACGAACGCTATCTCAGGCGCATCGGTGCGGACTTGCACGATGGGCCCGCGCAACTGGTTGCTCTCGCAGCGCTGGGGATCGACAGCCCCGTCATTGCCGATCCCGCTACGCCGTCAGCCGAACGTGCACAGGAATTGCTAGCCGTCAAAGCACATCTGGACGAAGCCATGCGCGAGATCAGGAGTATCAGCAAGGGCCTTGTCCTGCCGCATATCGAGCATGCCGAGTTGGCCGAAATTCTCGAGCTTGCCGTGCAAGCGCACGAAGAACGAACCGGAGCCAAAGTGGCGCTATCGATGACCGGCGGCCATGCGACGTTGTCGCCGGCGGCCAAGATCTGCATCTTCCGCTTCGTCCAGGAGGCGCTGAACAATGGATTTCGCCATGCCGGAGGTGAAGGTCAGTCGGTCGAGAAACATTTCGACGGCGAGCGCGTTTGTATCGAAGTGTCCGACGCCGGCCCTGGCTTTGACCCACAAATCGTGCGTCCCGAGAGGCTGGGGCTCGTTGGGCTGCGCGAGCGGGTGGAAAGCCTCGGGGGCCAGTTTACCGTGACTTCCTCACAAAGTGGCACGATCGTGAAAATGGCTCTCAACATCGTTGAAATGGGGCAGACATGACCGCAGCCATCAAGCTTGCCATCGTCGACGACCACCCTCTGTTCAGGGAAGGCGTTGTGCGCACGCTCGATCAGATCGGCGGATTCGAGATAGTCGGTGAAGGAAGCAGCAGAGATGACGCCCTGCGGATAATCGAAGACCAGCGGCCCGACATTCTGCTGATGGACATCTCGGTTCCCGGAGGTGGCCTTGGTGTGATCGGACCGGCCCTGGAGCGGCAGCCGGCATTGAAAATCGTGATGCTGACCGTTTCGGAAGAAAACCAGCACGTGATGACCGCGTTGCAGAGCGGGGCAAGGGGCTATGTTTTGAAGGGGGTCGGGTCGAGGACGTTGGCTGCGATCCTGCGCACGGTAGCGTCGGGCGAACGATATGTCTGTCCACAATTATCGGCGCGCCTGTTGGCCGATCTGTCGGCTCAATCAAAAGAGCCGGCGAAAGCTGACGGACTTGCCGAACTCACCAGCCGCGAAAGGGAGATCCTGACGCTGGTTGCCGCGGGACTGAGCAACAAGCGGATCGGGCTTCGGCTGAACCTGCATGAGAAAACGATAAAGCACCACATGACGCGAATCCTGGCCAAGCTCAACGTCAGCAACAGGACCGAAGCCGCAATGACGTTGCGCGACGCGACTGAGCGCCAGCATCCGCCTGTTCGCGATCATGCTTGAGCCAAAATTGCCGCACAGCGCAGCTATGTGAACTGGCCCTCAGTTGATCATTTCAAGCAATCTGTCCCGATCGGAACGCGTCGCCAGGCGCCGAATGATGGTGCGGCCCTTGGCATCCCGCATTTCATATTGGCCGCTGTCGATGCGTTCGCTGAGGCCGTTCGAATGCACCACGCCAATGCTCGGCCCACGCACCTCGACCCGGTCTCCTGTGGTCGCGTTGACAAAGAGTTTTGGCTTGCTGTCGGGGTTTACCAAAGGGGCGGGATCAGGGGGATTGTCGTCCTGCGACTTTGCTTTGCCCTTGCCGGCTCCAGCGTTCGAGTTTGAATTGCCGGAGTTTCCACCCGAATTGCCTGAATTCCCGTTCCCGTTCCCGTTTCCGCCATTGCCGTTGCCGTTCCCACCGTCTTTGGCACAGGCGGCCTGCGGGCCGAGCGTCGGCGACGGTCCGTCGAACATGACGCGATACGGGCCTACGACGAGAATGAAGGTCAACACGATTACGGAAATACCGACACGACGTCCTCGTGAAGATCTGGTCCTTCGTCTCCGGGTCGTCATCAATGAACTTGCCAGTCGCATGTCGTAAATCCCCTTAATCATACGGACCTGTCGTGCTGCCTCCTGTTCGACTTCGTGTCATGCTTAAAACAATGGTTTGTATCCGGGACGTCAAGACCCACCAGTCCCACGATGGTAACTGGTGGGTCTCGCTGGCGCAGGAAGGGACTATTTACTGCGCAAGTCTTTTGCCTTCCGTTGGTTGCGTCTCTCGGTGATAGCGCCGACTTCCCACCGTCAGCCAACAATAAATCCAATGGCCGCGATCCCGAAACACAGGCCAAACAACGGAAAAAGCAGCCAACGTGCCTGATGAATGCTCGGGTCCATAGCGGCCTCCTGTACCAGTCGGCATCGCAACGGGGTTCTTTGGAACTCAGTTCCTGAAACTCTCGCATTTCGGGCTTTTGCGATAGCAGCCTCGGACCAAAGTTTGGCCGTGCAGGTCCTTGGTCGACAGTCTTACAGACTGAAGTCCCTATGCCAGGAGCAATGGACCCCGCCTTGCATTCGGCGACCTTTGTATCCGACTGGCAGCTGCGATCCACCGCTCCCTTCGAATGCTTTGCGTTCCTGGCACTATGGCAACAGCGACGTTGGTCCACTGCCATGTCGTTGAAACGTCACCAATACAGACCCATATGAAAGTTGCGTCGGACGTCTCCTCCCATTGCGTCCGGCGCGTTCCCCTCTGGAGGTTACAGACCTTCACGCTTGGCCGGGCTTAACAGTCCGGCCTTTTTCTTTGGTCATTTGTGCAGCAATCCGCCGGACGACTCCGATCTGCGAGGCGTCGGTAAAATCGATTTGCAAATGCATTCATGTGCTCATAACCTGTCACTATGAGCACGATTTCCAAAGTTGCCACGCGAGCGGGCGTGTCGCGCACGACAGTGTCGCATGTCATCAACCATGCGGACCGGGTATCGAAACCGCTGCGTGAGCGCGTACAAGCGGCGATCGACGAACTCGGTTATACGCCTAACCCGCAGGCGCAGAGCCTGCGCACCGGCCGCACCAACATCATCGCGATGCTGATCCCCGACATCCGCAACCCGTTCTACCCGGAGCTGGTGAAGACGGCGCAGTCGACGCTCGAAGTGGTCGGCCTCGACATGCTGATCTTCAACACCGACGTACCGGGCGGACATTCACAGGATCACGGCCGCGAGTATTTGCGCCAGATCGGGCGCAAGCGGGTCGACGGCGTCATCGTTGCCGACTTCGCGCTGCACGGCATGCACAGCGAGCTGCTCAACCTCGATCTGCCCGCCGTCTTCATCGGCAATCTCCCCAATCAAGCCGTCGACAGCGTCCAGCTGGACGATTTCGGCGGCGGCTATCTGATGGGCGAGTATCTGGCGAAGAGGGGCCATCGCCGCGTCGCCCATGTCACCGGGCCATCCTTTTTCAAGGAGGCGATGGCGCGTGCCGCGGGCTTCGAGAAAGGGCTTGCCGACAATGGCGTGCCAATCGCCGCCGATCTTCGGTTCGAGGGAAGCTATCTTGCCCCGTCAGGACGGGAGGCGGTCGCTTGGCTCCTGGACAAGCACGGCGGAAACCTGCCGTCGGCGATGTTCTTCGCCAATTATCTGATGGCCTCCGGTGCGCTGACTGAATTCTACGACCATGCGATTAATATCCCTCAGGATATCGCCATCGCGGTCTTCGATGACCTGCCTCAGCTGGAATATGTCAGGCCGAAGCTGACCCGTGTCGGCAACAGCCCGACAATGCTCGCCAAGCGCGCCACGGAAATGCTGCTCGAGCGCCTGGGCGGCAAAGTCGAGGGCGCGCCGCGCACCGAAGTGATCCCATGCGCGTTGAGCCCATCCGACAGCGCATGACGCCAAATGCCGGCAGAGGGAACGGAGGTCCTTCGCCAACGTTCGACCGAACAACACCCAGGGAGGAAATGATGACTGACAAAACGACCCTCAACCGCCGTCGGCTGATCCAGGGCGGCGCCACTTTCGCCGCCGCCGGCCTTACAGGCTTCCCGTTCATCAATAGGATGGCCTTGCGCGCTCAGGAAGCGCCGCTGAAATTCTGGCAGTTCTATGCGCCGGGCGGAGACGTGAAGCCACAGGTCCAGTGGTTCGAAAAGCTGGTGGCCGACTGGAACGACGGCCACGACCAGAAGGTCGAGCTCGAATATGTCGTCAACAGCGAATACATCTCCGGCTCCAAGCTGGCGACGGCCTTCGCGTCGGGCGAGGGCCCCGACATCTTCCTCATCAGCCCCGGCGATTTCCTGCGTTATTACAATGGCGGCGTACTGGCCGACCTGACGCCGCATATCGAGGATGCCGCCAAAGCCGATTTCCCGGAAAGCGTCATCGCCAACCGCATGGTCGACGGCAAGATCTACGGCGTGCCGATGGAGGTCGAGCCGATGGCCTTCTATTATTCGGTCAAAGCGTTCGAGGAAGCAAAGCTCAACGAAAACGACGTGCCGAAGACCTGGGACGAGTTGTTGGCGGTTGCCAAGAAGCTGACGACGCCCAACCGTTATGGCGTGCTGTTCGAAACGACGCCTGGCTATTACCAGAACTTCACCTGGTATCCGTTTCTGTGGCAGGGCGGCGGCGAATTCCAGGGTAAGGACGGCAAGAGCGCCTTCGATTCGGCGGCCACGGTCAATGCGCTTAAACTCTGGCAGGATGCTATCAATACCGGTGTGGCGCCGCGTCAGGTGGTCGGCGGCGGCTTCGACATCGTCGCCAATCTCGGGGCAGGGCTGTGCGCCATGCAGAACTGCGGCATCTGGGGCATTTCGGCGATGGACAACAACGCCAAGGACGTGCCCTACGGCATCTTCAAATTGCCGACACCTGCCAATGGCAAATATGTCACCGTCGGCGGTGGCTGGGCCTTCGTCGCCAATGCCGGGGGCAAGAACCCGGATGCTTCCGCCCAGTTCTGCGCCTGGGCGCTGGCCTCGATGGATCAGGGATCGATCGACCGGGTCGTCAACTGGTGCGCGGTCGCCAAAAGCGACATGCCGCCGCGCAACAGCGCACTGAAGGCCGGCGCCGATGTCTTCAGCACGGGTAAGTTCGGCACCTTCGCCAAGGAAATCCACCCGGGAACGCGTGCCGAACCGCGGGTTCCGCCTGAAGCCTACAAGATCATCTCGGATGCCATCCAGTCGGCACAGCTTGGCGGGGTCGATGCCCAGCAGGCCGCGACGGCAGCCAGTCAGCAACTCGACGCGTTCCTCGCTTCCTATTCCGGCGCGCCGATCCTTTAGGTCCCCTTCCAGCATGCACGCAGACGAGATGAAATCGCCGGCCGCGGGCGCCAAATCCGCTCGCGGCCTTACCGCCAAGCAAAGGGAACGCTACGCCGCATGGCTGTTCGTCCTGCCCGATGCGCTCGGACTGCTGGTGTTCGTCGGCGTGCCGATGCTGCTGTCGCTCGCCGTCGGGTTTTTCGAGGTCAACGGCTTCGGCGGCTATAGATTCGTCGGGCTCGGCAATTATCGGCGCATGTGGAGCGATCCGCTGTTCTGGTCGTCGGTGAAAGTGACCGTGGCCTATGCCGTCATGCTGGTGCCGGCGCTCTACGCCGCCGGGCTGGGGCTGGCGCTTCTGGTGCAGAAGACCAACCGCTTCAACGCGGTCATGCGCTCGATGTTCTTTGCGCCGCAGATGGTCAGCCTGGTCGTCGTGGCGCTCGTCTGGCAACTCATGCTGGTCGAGAAGGTCGGCATCGTCAGCCGGCTGGCGCCGCTCGTCGGCCTCAGCGGAATTTCGCTGCTCGGCGATCCAAATCTGGCGCTGTTCACGCTGGTGCTGGTCAGCGTCTGGTTCCTGATGGGCTTCTACATGCTGATCTTCCTCGGCGGGCTCCAGGACATCCCGGCAGAGTATTACGAGGCCGCAAAGATCGACGGCGCCGGGCCGGTGACAAGCTTCTGGTACATTACCTTGCCCTTGCTCAAACCGACCAGCTTCTTCGTCCTCCTGGTCTCGCTGGTCGCGGCTGTCGCCGGCGGCCAGGTCTTCGACCTGATCTATGTGATGACCAAGGGCGGGCCCGTCAATTCGACCTCGGTGCTGATCATCTACATCTACAAGCAGGCGTTCCAGTTCGGCGCCTTCGGCTATGCATCGGCAATGGCATCGCTGCTGGTGCTGGCGCTGATGCTGGTCACGGTGTTCTTCTTCCTGCTGACGCGCGGCGGACGTTTCGAGCATGACTGACAGCCGAACTCCTTCCACGCGTTCGCAGATACGAGCGGCGAGGCTTGCCTGGATGCTGGCGACCGCGGCGCTTGGCCTGATGACGGTGTTCCCGCTTGTCTGGATGCTGGTCATCTCGCTCAAGCCGGCGAGCGACGTCTTCACGCCGAGCCTCATTCCGGAACGGCCGACGCTCGGCAATTTCCTCTATGTGCTGACCGAGGTGCCGTTCCTGCGCTACCTTTTCAACTCGTTCTTCGTGTCGGCGACGGTGACCGTCGCTGCGCTGTTCTTCCATTCGATGGCCGGCTATTCGCTCGCACGGCTGCGTTTTCCGGGCCGCGACATCCTGTTCCTCGCCATGTTCTCGACGTTCCTGGTGTCGCTGCCGGTGATCATCGTGCCGCTGTTCATTTTGACGCGGACGCTGCACATGCTGGACAGCTATGCCGGGCTGATCATTCCGGCGATCTTCAACGCATTCGGCATCTTCCTGCTCAGGCAATACTACCTGTCGCTGCCGAGGGAGCTGGAAGAAGCGGCGATCATGGATGGCGCCAGCTATTGGCGCATCTATTGGAGCATCATCCTGCCGCTCAGCCGGCCGATCCTGTCGGCGTTGGCGATCCTGTTCTTTCTCGCCAACTGGAACGCTTTCCTGTGGCCGTTGACGATCACGTCGGACCTCAATCTCTGGGTGGTGCAGGTTGCCATCGCAAACTTCAAGAGCCAGTACGCCGCCGCCTGGAATTATGTCATGGCCGCCTCGACCATCGTCGCCGTGCCGATGCTGGTCCTCTTCGTGATCTTCCAGCGCCAGATCATGGAATCCATCAAGACAAGCGGCCTGAAATAACCGCTGAAGCAAGAGGAGAAACACATGGATAATGCCGGCCTGTCGCCGCTTCGCGGGCTCGCCAAATTGCGCGACGCCAAAACCCGCCGGTTCTCAAGCTACGACCGCACCGGCGGCAATGACGACCGGCTGCATATTGAACCTGGCCAAACGGCGGTGATTGCCGAGCATGATGGTGCCGGCATCATCACGCATATCTGGGCGACGCTCGCCTGCAAAAGCGAGGACTTCCTGCGCAAGATCGTATTTCGCGCGTATTGGGATAGTGAAGAACATCCGAGCATCGAAACGCCGATCGGCGATTTCTTCGGAATGAGCCATGCCCGCACCCGCAATTTTGCCAGCCTGCCGGTCCAGGCAAGCCCCGAGGACGGCAAGGCCTTCAACTGCTATTTTCCGATGCCGTTTGCCAGCCATATGCGGTTCACCGTTACCAATGAGGCCGAGGACGACCTGCTTTTCTATTATTATGTCGATCTCGAACTTCACGAAAAACTGGAGGAAGGCCTGGGCCGCTTCCACGCCCAGTACAGGCAGCAGCGACCTGATGGCATCGACGAGGCGGGGCTGGCCAACGAGCAGTTCCTGTTTGGCGGTGAAAATACCGACGGGAACGGTAACTACACCATCCTGGAGGCGGAAGGTCACGGCCACTATGTCGGCCTGCTCTATTCCGTCTATTCGCGCCGCCGCTCCCCTCTATGGGACTGGTATGGTGAGGGCGACGACATGATCTTCGTCGACGGCGAGCCGGGCATTTCCGTGCCGGATACGGTGCGCAAGCCCGATCCGCGTATCGGGCTGAAGGCCGAACTGGTCGGCGATCGTGGCGAGACCAGCCCCGGCGCCAACGATGCATGGCCGCCGACACTGCACGGCACCGGCACGGAAGATTATTTCAATACGGCATGGTGCCCGACACAGGACTACAGCGCGCCCTATCACGGCATAATCGCTGCCGGCGGGCCGAACTGGACGGAGCCGGTCACGCTCTATCGCTGGCACATAGAGGACCCGGTCATCTTTCACAAACGCATCCGGGTGACCATCGAGCACGGTCACGCCAATCGCCGCTCTGACGACATCTCGTCAGTCGCCTTCTGGTATCAGGCGGAACCGCACAAGCCGTTCGAAGCGCTTGCCGATGTCGAGGACCGCATCCCCACCTATCGCGCGCCTTATCACAATTGGAATGCCGCCTTCGACGAGAAGAGGCGTTAGGCCGGGATGCGTTCGAATTGAACCGTGCGTCCCGCGCTATCTGCGTCGGGGCATGACCTGCGGTAGCTCGCCGCCTCAGCTGCGAGGTGGAAGTTGCTGGACAGACCAGGTATTGCCGTCGGGATCCTCAAAGAAGACAAATCTGCCCCAGGGAAAATCCTTGATATCGCTGACCACGATACCTTGAGCGGCCAGGTGCCGGTGTGCCTCATCAATATCGGGCACGACCAGTTGCAGGCCTCTTATGGATCCCGGGGGGCTGTCGACGAGGCCCTTGCCCATGGCAATCGAACAGGCCGAACCGGGCGGCGTCAATTGCACGAAACGTATCTCGTCGCTTACGGTGTGGTCGTGATCGAGATGAAAGCCGACCTTGCCAACATAAAAGCCGATTGCTCTATCGACGTCCGATACGGGGACCGGGACCAGTTCCAGCTTCCAATCCATCACAGCCCTTTCGCAGCTTGATCGCCAAGTGGTGCCGAACACCGTGGGCGACATCCCGCCATCTTCCCAATGCCATTGTCGGCGCGGGCCGCTCATTCAGTCAAGAGATGTCCGGCAAGAGATATCCGGTTCGGGCAACGTGAGGACTGGTCTCATTGCCGGCTTAGACGGCGAGGCGTTCGGAAACCGATGAGCGCAAGCCCAGTTAGGGGGACAAAGACGCATTTCGGATCAGCAGAGACGGCTTTCATGATCGGAACGCAGATGGCCGGATACGACCATGGGAAGGTTGCGCGCGCCGTTGACGTTCGAAGAACTGCGCGCCTCGAGACGGCGCTCACCGAAGCTGGCGAAGCTCGTCGGCAGCGAAGCCGAAGCGCCAAGAGCAGACCTGACGCAAAGAGGCTCTCCGACCTAAACCGGCTTCCATCGCTTTGCCAGGCTATTTTCACAGGACCACGAAACAATTGTCTCCGGTCGCCGTTTCGCCCGCAGAACCTTTCGAGGAGGCGACGATGAGCACAACCGGCTTGGACGTTTTTGACAAAACGCTGCAACTAACAAACATCTGGCTCGACGAGATCATGGCGGATCTTGGTCCGGATCGCCACGTCGCCTGGCACACATTGGGCGCCGTTCTGCGAACCCTGCGGGACAGGCTACAGATCGGACTGGCGGCCAAATTGGGAGCGGAACTGCCGCTGCTCGTGCGGGGCGCCTACTATGATCACTATCGGCCCGCCGACATGCCCGATAAGACACGCTCGCTCGAGGAGTTCCTGCAACACATCGCCGAGGAATTGAAATCGACCCGTCCTGTCGATCCCGAGGATGCAGTACGCTCGGTATTTCGCGTGCTTGCACGGCATATCGACCTTGGCCAGTCGGCAAAGGTGCGAGATGCGCTGCCAAAGGAAATCCAGGCGCTCTGGCCTGAAAGCGTGGGCGTCAAATAGCGGCGATCCTGCTCATGCGGACGTGCGACGGACCAACTGCCACGAAACGCTGAAAAGGGTAGGTATTGCGCCCGGTGTTGCCGAAATCAATGAGATCAGATGATCGGCAAAATGGTCGTAGTGGGCCGTTTCAGGACCGATCGTCGTCAATGCCGTATGACTGAATTCGCCCTCGTCGATATTGCCACACCCGATGACCGCTATGTCGCCCGGCACGGAGAGCCCGGCCTCCTCGAATGCGTGCAGGGCGGTCACGGCGGCAAGATCGGATTCGACGAAAAGCGCGGTCGGCCGGTCCATGCGGGCGGCCAGCGCCGTGACATTGGCAAACGCAGCCTTGCGCGCCTCTGCACCGCCGATCACAAGGTCATCTCGCAGCGGAAGGCCGCGTGCTTGCAGGAAGCTGTGATAGGCGGCGTGACGGCTTCCGTTCACCGCTTGGGGGTTTAGAAACCTGCCGACGGTGTCCAGGTCGTCACGAACGCCGCACGATGTGTTCCGCAAGGCGATGGGCCTCCTCGGCAATCGCCAATATCATGCCTGATTTGCGCGTGGAGGCGAAATCCAACCCGGCGAAGTAGATGCCTGGCAGGGCGGCCACGCCATCCTCGTGAACAGGCTGTCCTTCCGGGTCGAGCAGACCGGAAAGCCTCACCCAACTGAAATCGCCCTTGAATCCGGTGCACCACACCACGGTCGTGATGCCGGACTCGGCAGCATCAAGAGAACGGACAGCCGGATTCGGCAGCTGCGCTGCGACAGTCTCCGCTGGGTCGGGTTCCGAAACGGGGGCATCGATTCCGGAGCGGCTGATGTATTCGTCGATATAGCGTTTGACGTTGGCGGAGGCCTCATCCGCAAAACGAACATGCTCTTCGAGATCGTCGGCGAATGACAGACGGCCGTCATCTTCGACGCCTGCGAACCGCCCCAGCAGCACGACACCTTGGGCGCCGAGCCCTTGCAGGCTTATCGTGTGTTCTACCCCAAGCAGACCACGAGGTGGAATGCGCCCCGCAAGTCGAATGATCTCGTCTCGACGCACGTCGAGAAATCCGCTTTCGACGAGCCAGAGCATGATGTCGCGACCTCTGTAGTGCCGCGAGAGCCGCCCGACCCGGCTGGTGGCAAGGAAGACTGTTCGGCCTGCTTCCGCCAGTTCTTCCGCGATCTGGGCACCGGACTGGCCGCTTCCGACCACCAGCACCGCTCCAGCCGGGAGATCAGCGGCGCTGCGATAATCAGAAGCATCGATCTGGCGCAGGCCCGGCGGCAACGCAGCGGCCCAAACTGGGCGCACCGGACAATTCAAGTTGCCGCTGGCGATCACCACGTTGCGTGCCAAAAGTGTTCCGCGCGAGGTGATCAGCCGATAGCCGCCATTCTCGTGCCCGCCGGCGAGCTCGGTCACCACAGTGTCCGGTTCGACCGGCAATTCGTTTCGCCTGGCGAAATCCTCAAGCAGGGCGACGAACTGGTTGCGCGTCAGGGCACCGAACGGATCCGAACCGTCATAGCAGTCGCCGGGCATGACGGTCTGCACGTTGGGCGTATTCATCCGGAAGGAATCCCACCGCTGGGTGCGCCAGGTCTCTCCGATGCGGCCGCGCTCCAATACGGCATGGCGCAAGCCTTGCCGAGCCAGCGAATAGCTGACGCCCAGACCGGCCCAGCCGGCCCCGACTACTACTGCATCAAGGACGTTGGCATTATCCGTCATTTGCCGCGGATCCGGAGGCTAGCGCCGTTGCAGCGCTGTGAGGCGGCACTGGCGCCATCAGCGTAACGCCTCTGCCAACGGACAACCGCCAAACAGCGGCCGATGCTGCCCGAACCCATCCCCTCGATCTGCATGGTTTCGCCCCCGACGCGAGGGCACGATAACAGTTTTATCGGGTCACGGCACGATCAAATACTCGTCCGAAACCGGCAATGGTTGCGGCTTAACCTGGAAAGATTGTGAAACCGCCATCGACACGGATTACCTGCCCGTTGATGAAGCGCGCGCGCGGACCGGCGAGGAAGGCCACCGCTTCGGCGATCTCTTCAGGCTCCGCATACCGGTTCAGCGATTTCTTGCTCGAATCCATGCGCTGCGGATCGACCACGCGACTCGCCTGGAACCGTGCCGTCTTGGTGGCGCCAGGGCTTACCGCATTGACGCGTACGCCATCGTCGATCAATTCCTTGGCGAGGCAGCGCGTATAATGGACGACGGCCGCCTTAAGCGTTGAGTAGACCACCTCGGGTGAGCAGCCGATATGCGCTGCCGCCGAGGCGATGTTGATCACCGAGCCCGAGCCCCGCTTGACCATCGGCGGAACGAACGCCTGGCAAACCAACATCGTGCCGATGAGATTGTTCTCGGTTAGAACCTTGATGTCGTCGTAGTCGATGTCGAGTGCGTTGTTGGGACTGGGCTTTACGCCCTTGGCGCCGATGTCGCCGCCGGCGCAGTTGACCAGAATGTGCACGTCGCCGAGGTCCGCCTCGATCTTCCTCTTCATTTCGGCGACAGCTTGCTTGTCGCCTATATTGCCGGTGACCGCGGTCACCCGTGTCCCATGCTTCTCCAAGCCCCGGGCAGAGTCGCCGAGGTCCGCGAATTCACCATATTGAGATGGCCGGGCCCAATCGAGGTCGTGGACCGCGACGTTTGCGCCAAGTTCGGCCAAGCGGTCGGCCATCACGCGGCCGAGGCCGCGTCCCGAGCCGGTGACGAAGGCGGTCAGGCCGCTGAGGTCTCGGGTGGTCATGCTGATCTCTCCATTGCAATGAAACCGAACTTCTTCATATTGGCGGCGCTGCGGCGGATCATGTCGAGCTCATACGAAACGAGCGCGCCGTCATTGTCGCGCTCCCATGGCGTGCGGTAGTCGGCGTCGTCCGCAAGACGGTTCGCGCGCGCAGCACTCAGGCAGGCCGCGAACTCGCGTGCGGTCTTCGGCGCATATCCGTTCCACCAGTCGTCCGTGAGACAGCGAACGTGACGGGCCTCCAGCGCGCCCGGTTCGAGCACCGCCGTCAGCGTGTCGTGGTGCTCGCCAAGGATGGCTGCCAGTTCGCCAAAAGGCACGGCGCCGTCGCCGATCGCGCAGCGGACCAGACGGTAGCCCTCATCCGTGAACTGCACGCGATAGTCCTTGAGGTGAACGTGGCGGACATAGGGTGCGATCCGCTGCGTGAAGGCAAGCGGCGCCTCGCCGACAGGAAAAGTGTTGCCGGTGTCGTAGGTGATGCCGACGCCCGGTCCGCCGAGCTCGCAGAACGCGACCAGTTCGTCGCTGCCGAAGTCCTGATGGTTCTCGATGCCGAGTACCCGGCCCTCGGCCGCCGCACGCGGTCCCCAATCTGTCAACGCAGCGCGGATCGTCGTATTGAACTCACTCCATTTCCGGCCCCAGGCGTTGCGGTCGCCGCACAGGACAGGCGTCAGTGCGATACGGATCGTCGTCGCCTCGAGCAGGCGCGCAGCCCGAAATGCGTTGTCCAGCGGACCTGCCACCAGCAGCCCGCCGCTCACCACGGGGACAATATCGAGCGCACTCATACGCTTGCGCAGCGCGACGATTTCGGCATCCGGCAAGTCGGTCAACCAGGGTTCGTAGATCTCGAGCGTGCGTGCGCCCAGTTCCTGCGCCAGCGCGATGAAGCCTTCCAGTCCCACGCCGTCCGGATTGTGCCGCGGCGTGCCACGGCCCTGCAGTCCGAGATAGTAGGTCAGTCCGTAGGGGTTGAGGCCGAGACGAAGCATCAGCTTGGCGGTTCCAATGGAGGGCGGAGAGGGGTCACTAGCGCAGGCCGGCATCGACGGTGATGGACTGCTTCGTGATCATGCGGCTGTCATCCGCTGCCAGGAAGAGCACGGTCCGTGCAATCTCCTCGCCCAGGAGGACGCGACGGATCAATTGCCGCTGCACCGTCTGGTCGACTGCCTCCTGCGTCTTGAACCACAGCTCGCGCTGCCGCTCGGTCATGACGGCGCCGGGTTCGACTGCATTGACGCGGATGTTGTCGGGTCCGAACGACCGCGCCAACGCACGCGTCAGCGCCACCACAGCCCCTTTGGCGGTGGCGTAGGCCACCATCTGGTCCGCTCCGAAACGCCAGGCAATGGAGGAGAAGTTTATGATCGAGCCGAAGCCGAGTTCCTGCATATGCGGATGCACAGCTTGAGCGGCGAAGAAGTGATGCCGGAGATTGATGTCGAAGCTGCGGTCCCAATATTCGGCCGTCACTGCGTCGATGGGATGGCGCTGATCATTGGCAGCGTTATTCACCAGGACGGCGACCGGACCAAGCCGCGCGCGCACGCCTTCTACCGACGCCTTTAACGCATCGACGTCGGTCACGTCGCAATGGAGATATAAGGGAGCCCGCCCGGCGGCACCGCCGAGCTCGCGCAGCAACGCCTCCGCTGGTTCGTCCTGCACATCGAGAAAGGCTACCCGGGCGCCATTCGAGGCGAAGGCGCGGACCATATCGGCGCCGATGCCGGAGGCGCCGCCGGAGATCAGCACGACCCGATCGGCCAAGCTCGGATAGGTTGCGAATTGTACGGACATCAAATTACAGAAGCGCCTTGGTTGTTGGATCGAACAGGCAGGCGCGCGACATATCGATGCCCAGCGTTATCGTCTCGCCCATGACGGGAGCGTCGTCCGGCTCGAAGCGGCCGGTGATCTCCAGGTCACCCAGCCTGAGCACGGCAAGCGTCTCGGCCCCGGTCGGCTCGACCAGCTCGACCGGCGCCTGCATGGACGCCACAGCAGGTTTGCGCGACTTCAGGTCGGTCGTGAAACGGTAGATGTGTTCCGGCCGGATACCGAGCACGACGTCCTTTGGCGCACCGGCGGGCATCGGCGCAGCAAGGGCAAGGCTGGCGTCGCTGCCGTCAGCGGCGCGTACCGAGATGCTGGTCGAGCCGGTAAGCCGCGCCGGGATGAAATTCATCGCCGGCGATCCCATGAAACCGGCAACGAACATGTTTGTCGGCCGGTCGTAGATTCGCTTCGGCGTGTCGAACTGCTGTACCGAGCCCTGGTTCATCACCGCAATGCGGGATGCAAGCGTCATCGCCTCGACCTGATCGTGGGTGACATACACCGTGGTCTTGCCGACGCGATGGTGGAGCTTCTTGATTTCGGTACGCATGTCGACGCGCAGCTTGGCGTCGAGATTGGACAGGGGCTCGTCGAACAAAAACAGCTTCGGGTCGCGGACGAGGGCACGCCCCATCGCAACGCGCTGCCGCTGGCCGCCCGAGAGCTGGCCAGGCTTGCGTTTAAGCAGCTGTTCGATCTGCAGGAGTGCGGCAACGCGCTGGACAGCTTCCGCTTGCACCGCTTTGGGCACGCCGCGGCTTTCCATGCCGAAGGTGATGTTCTGGCGCACCGTCATCGTGGGATAGAGGGCGTATGACTGGAACACCATCGCAATGTCGCGGTCCTTGGGTTGCACCGAGTTCACCAGCCGGTCGCCGATCCAAATCTCTCCCGACGTGACGGTTTCCAGGCCGGCAATCATGGCGAGCAAGGTTGACTTGCCGCAACCCGACGGACCGACAAGCGCGACGAATTCTCCGGTCTTAGCCTCGAGATTGATGCCGGAAAGAATCTCGAGCGAGCCGTAGCTCTTGTGAAGGTTGCGGATCATCAACGCGGACATGGGCGACGCCTCATTTGATGGCGCCCTGCGTGAGGCCGCGCACGAAGTATTTGCCACCGAACAGATAGATCAGCAGCGGTGGCAACGCGCCGATCAGCACGGCTGCGCTCATCACATCGTAAGCACGTGCGGTCGTGCCGCCGGCCGTGAGCGCGACCAACGCCGCCGTAATCGGCTGCTGCTGGCCCGACGTGAAGACGACGCCGAACAGATACTCGTTCCAGATGCCGGTGAACTGCCAGATGACGGTGACAATCAGAATGGGCGGCGACAGGGGCAGGATGATCTTGCGGAAGATTCGCCAGAAGCCGGCGCCGTCAATGCGCGCCGCCTTGATAAGGTCGTCCGGTATGCTGACGTAGAAATTGCGGCAGAACAGGGTGGTGAACGAGATGCCCTGGACGACGTGGATCAACACCAGCCCATATGTGGAATTGGTCAGGCCGAGCTTGCCGAGCAGGAACGCCCACGGCATCAGCGAAATCTGGCCGGGCATGAATACGCCGAGCAGCATCAGATTGAAGATCAGTTCGGAACCCCTGAAGCGCCATTTGGAGAGGATGTAGCCGTTCATGGCGCCGAGAATGGTTGAGATGATTGTGGCGGGGATCGTCATCGCCAGCGAGTTGAAGAAATTGCGCTTCATGCCCTCGCAGGTACCGCTGACACAGTAGGATCCCCAGGCCTGCGCCCACGCATCGAACCGGAAGCTGCGAGGTACGGAGATGAGGCCGTTGCGGGCAATCTCCGACTGCTCGCGCAATGAGTTGAAGATCACCACCAGCAACGGCACGAGATAGACCATCGCGAAAAGCGCCAGCACGGCATAAACAAGGAAGCGGCTCCAGAAATGCCGGCGCGTGGCTGCGGCAGCTTCCGGATCAAAGCCGGTCGGATTGGGGCGGGCCGGGTCAAAGCTGGCATTGGGGGCAATTTCAGCCATTGCGGCCCTCCGCCCGCCGGCGCCAGACGATCCACAACGAGTACGGCACCAGCACCACCGCGACTGCCGCGAGCATCATCATCGCCGCGGCGGCACCCTCGCCGATTTGCCCGCGCTGGAACATCAGGTCGTAGACATAGATGGCGGGGAAGGTGGTGGACACGCCTGGCCCACCCCGCGTCAACGCCGCCACCAGGTCGAAGGTCTTGATGGCGAATTGTATCTGAATGACCGCCACCGCCAGGAATATCGGGGCGATGGTGGGCAGGATGACCCTGCGATAGGTCCGGAAAACCGACGCGCCGTCGATTTGCGCGGCTTTGACGAGATCCGGATCGACCGACCGCAGACCGGCCAGGAAAAGTGCCATCGCGAAGCCGGACGACTGCCAGATACCGGTTATGATCACCGCATAGATCGCCGTGTTGCGGTTGGCCGTCAGGGCGAAGCTGAAGTCGGTCCAGCCAAGCCCGCGAACGAAGGCCTGGATACCGTCGACAGGGTTATAGAGCCAACTCCACACCGTACCGGTGACGATGAAGGACACCGCCAACGGATAGAGGAAGATAGTGCGCCAAACCGCCTCGCCGCGGACGCGCTGGTCGATCGCGATCGCGAGCAGCAGGCCAACCGCCATCGAGCCAACGATATAGAAGCCGCTGAACAGGAAGAGATTCGTATAGGCGATGTTCCAGCGCCGGTTTGCCCAGAGCGAAGCGTAATTGTCGAGGCCGACGAACCCATAGGTCGGCAACAGCGACGAATTGGACAGCGAGATGTAGAGCGTCCAGAGCGTGAAGACGAAAACATAGACGAAGCTCGCCGCTATCGACGGCGCCAGCACCAGAATGGGCACCATCGTGCCAAGGCGCTCGCGCCACGGACGGGTCGTGGCGGCTGCGGCCGGTACAATCAGGTCATGGGTGGACATCGGGCTGCTCCGGCGAAGTCAGGCCGGGCGCTTCGCCCCCGGCCATCATCGGCAGCTTCACTTCTGCGCTTCGGCCGCATCCGCCATGGCATTGGCCGCGTCCTGCGCACTCATATCCGGCGTCGCCACAAACTCGGTGATTGTATCCATGATTGCGCCGCGGACTTTTTGCGGCACCGTCATGTTGTGCGCCATGGAACGGACGAGCGTGCCGGCGGCGATCGAGGCTTGCAGATCCTTTTGCGAGAGTTGCTGGCAGGGATTGAAGCCGTTCGAAAGATCGACGTCGAGGCGGGCCGGGATGGAGCCTTTGGTCTGATTGAAAATGGTCTGGAACTCGGGCGATAGGATGATGCTGGCAAGCAGCTTCTGTCCCTCGATGTAGTCCGGGTCCTTCTGCTTGAAGAACACAACCGAGTCTGAATTCAGGATGAAGCCGGGCTTGCCCCAATCGGTCGGCGCCTGGGCGCAGACATAATCGGTGCCCTCCTTGAAGCCGCCAGCCGTCAGCAGGCCGATCGTCCAGTCGCCCATGATGTGGAAGGCGGCCTCGCCGCGGCCGACCAGGTGCGACATGGTATCCCAGTCACGCCCATTCATGCCGGGGTCCATGTACTTCGAGGTCATGGTGCGGAACTGCTCGAAGGCCTTGACCATGCCGTCGCTGCGCATGGCATCGACGTCGCCCTCGACGAAAGCTTTCTTGTAGAGATCGAGGTCCTGACCGTACACGACCACTTCGAAAACCGTCGAGTCGGTCCAGTCGGCGGTCGAGTGCGAAATGCAGATCTTGCCGCTGGCCACGATCTTGTCGCAGGCGGCGTTGAATTCCGCCCATGTCTTCGGCATCTCGGTGACGCCCGCATCCTTCATGACCTTTGGCGATGCCCACAGCCAGTTGATGCGGTGGATGTTCATCGGCGCCGCCACCCAATTCCCCGTCGGCTTCATCACCGGCAGCAATTCGGGAGCGACGACCTTCTCCCAATTTTCCGCCTTCGCCAGGTCGTCGAGATTGGCTGTCATGCCCGTCTCGTTCCATTCGGCGATCTCGGGGCCCTTGAGCTGCACAGCGGGAGGTGCGTTGCCGGCGATCACATCGGCACGCAGTTTGGCCAATGTGTTGGCTGTATGGCCTGCGATCGAGGTCTGCTGCCAGGCGCCGCCCTTGGCGGTAAACATCTCGCCGAGCTTGGCGATAGCCTGGGCGTCCGATCCGGTCGCCCATTGGTGCAAGAGGTTGGTCTTGGGCTCCGCGAGTGCTGCTCCGGTAAGCAAGGTGAAGGCGGTAGCGGCCGCAAAGGCCGTCCTCAGATATTTCATCGTTTCACTCCCATAGGTGATGCACGGTTCGTATCGACCGCTTGTGGCCCGCGATTTGAGGTCGTGGCCGGTGAGATGCAGTAATCTCCGTTCTTTCCAAGATGACATATTTGGGCTATCAGTCAACGTCCTTTGTGCTCATCATGAACAAACCTTCGCTTAGAAATTGGCTGATCGACAGGCCGTCCGCGTCGCCGGAGAGCCTGATCGTCCGATGCCTGCGTGAGCGCGGCGTCCTTTCTGCGTCGCAAATTACCCGCATTACCGGTTTGGCGCGGTCGACGGTTTCAACCGCGCTCAATGGCTTGAGAAAATCGGGGATGGTGATCGAATCCTCGGCCCATCATGACGCGGCCAGGGGTATCGGCAGGCCTGCCACGGCATTGACGCTCAATCCCGCTGCGGGCACCTGCGTCGGCATCCATCTGGGCCTCGACGAAATGCGATGCGTCGTCGCCGACGTCTCGCATTCTTTCATTGCCGAACAAACTATCCCCATGGGTCTGGACTACCAGCCGCAGCAGGCGGCCCAGCTCGCCAAGTCAGTAATTGCCCGATGCTATGAAGAGAACGGTCTGCCGATGGCGGGGCTCCTGGGGGTTGGGGTCTCCGTCTCAGGCCCAGTCAGCCGCGAAGGAGTGGTGCTGCGCGCGAGTATCGTTCCGACCTGGGCCGGGGTCAACATCCGCGATGTGTTTGGGCCGACCCTCGAACAGCCGATCTTCGCCGACAATGAGAGCAACTGCTCGGCCATTGCGGAGTTGATGTGGGGTGCGGCCGTCGGCCAAGACGACTTCGTGCTCTTCAAGGTCGATCTGGGCGTCGGCGGGGCCATTGTCCAGCATGGCCGGCTGGTGAGCGGCATCGCCGGCGGCGCCGGCGAATTCGGGCATATCAGCATCGATCCCAGCGGTGACCTTTGCCGGTGCGGCAATCGCGGATGCCTGGAGCTCTATGCCAGCTTTGCCCGGCCGCTCGAGCAGATTTCGCGCATCGTGCGGCGGCCGGTCACGATGGACGACGTGATCATGATGGCCGAGCAGGGCGACGTAAGGGCGCTGCGGATGATCGAGGACACCGCCGAGTTCGCCGGACGTGGGCTCGGCTTGATCGGTTCGGTGCTCAATCCGCCGCTCATTATCATCGGCGGCCGCATGGCCTTGGCGGGCGACATTCTCCTGGCGCCACTGATCGCGTCATATGAACGCCACACGCTCATCAAGTCCCGCGATGTGGCGCCCGCGCTGCGCACGCGGATAATCGTTGGCAAGCACACGGAGAACGATGCATTGCTCGGCGCGGTCGGCCTCGTGCTGCGCCACAACAGCCGACTGCGATGATATGGCTACGTTCCAGGTAAACCTTGCCGTACGAAGGCAGAGGTCATGGGTTCGAATCCCTTCGGGTGCACCAAACACCGCCATTTGCCGCCGCCTACGGCGCACGCGCCGGCCAGAGCACGCCAGCCTAGCAGGGGCGGCGACTGATTGAGTTCGAATCCTTTGAGGCGATGACGGCTCGGCCCTCATTTTGCGACATTTGGGGTCTGGTCGCACGTAAGCGGACATCACACTTCGGCGCCCACGACGCCCCAGCGATCGGCCCAGGATTCCAACGTACCCGCCCAAGGACTATCAGTCTGCATTGATTGGGTCTGCACCTTGTGGCCGTTGCGAGAGTTCAGCGATCAGATGGTCGGCAACGACCCTAACGGAGGGGAGCTGCCCGCGACGATGCGGCATCAGCAGAGTCGTCGCCACGCCACGCGCTGTCCAGTCCGGTAAGATGCGGACAAGCGCGCCGGACTCGATCAGCGGCGCACAGAAGCTGCCCGCCAGGCAAGCCACGCCGAGCCCGGCCCTCGCGGCTTCCCGCAAGGAGACGGTTTCGTTGGCGATATAGCGCGGAGATGGCGTGACCTCCGCAACGACGCCTTGCCCATCGTGAAGCGTCCAGACCCTCTCCGACGACGATGCCATAATCCGATCGAGCCCGTTCGCTTCCTCGGGTCGAGAAGGCATGCCGTTCTTCCGAATATAGTCGAGCGAGGCGACGAGCCAGGCGGGGTCGTAATCGATGCGACGTTGCACGAGTTCGGTATCCGGCAACGGGGCGAAGTGGTTGCGGATGGCGATGTCGAAACCTTCCTGCACGATGTCCACGAACCTGTCGGAGACGTCGAGCATGATGCGGACCTTCGGATAGCTCGCTGCGAGACGCGGGAGGATCGGCGCTAGACGGAACTGGGCGATCGGCAGCGATGCCGTGATCCGCACCGTTCCGCTCGGTTCCGCAAGGCGACCCTTGATCACATGCTCGGCCGCCTCCGCTTCGATCAGCATGGCGGCGGCATGACGATGAAAATCTCGGCCGATCTCGGTCACGGTGAAGCTGCGCGAGGTCCGCTGGACCAGACGCACGCCAATCGCCTTTTCCAGCTCGGAGAGCCGCTTGCTGAGAGTGGACTTGGGGATGCCCAGGGCACGCCCCGCCGCAGCGAAGCCGCCATGATCAACTACTTGAACGAAAACGAGGAGGTCGTTGAGATTCAGCATCCGGAGCTCTCATCGTTCCTAAATGTGGACGATAGGTCTACAGATAACCCACTACTGCTTCTGCGTCCAATATTGCATCTCTTTGTAGCCGCCGCCGTGGGGCGGGGCTGCAATTCGGAACGTAGAAGGACGCACGTACATGGCCAATATCTCGATCCTCGGCCTCGGGGCTATGGGGCAGGCGCTGACCGCCCGATTTCTTTCGCAGGGCCACACGGTCACGGTCTGGAACCGCACGCCCGGCAAGGCCGCATCACTGCTTGCCAAAGGCGCGCGCGAGGTGAAGTCCGCCGCCGACGCGACCGCCGCAAGCGACGTCACCGTGATGTGCGTGCTGGACTATGCCGCGTCGGATTCGGTGATCGATGATGCGGCATCGGCGCTCTCCGGGCGTTCGCTGGTCAATCTGACCAACGGCACGCCGGCACAGGCGCGCGCCACGGCCGAGCGGATTGCCAAGCTGGGCGCCGCCTATCTCGACGGCGGCATCATGGCGACGCCTCCGATGATCGGCGGCGAACATGCGCTTATCCTCTACAGCGGCTCCAAAGCGGCCTTCGATGCGCACGCCCGAACGCTCGAGGCGCTTGGCGCCGCGAACTATCTCGGCGGGGATGCCGGGCTGGCATCGCTGCACGACTTGGCCCTTCTTAGCGGCATGTATGGCCTTTTCGCCGGCTTCTTCCACGCTACCGCGCTCGTAGATTCCGAAGGCATTGGCGCGGGCGCTTTCCTCAAGCTCCTTGGCCCATGGATGACCGCGATGATGGGCGAGCTGCCGGGATATGCGGAGAAGATCGACAGCGGCAGGCATGGCGTGAATGTGGTGTCGAACCTCGGGATGCAGGCCGCCTCACTGGACAACATCCTCACAGCTACCCGGGAGCAGGGCGTCGCCACCGATCTGCTCGACCCCATGCTGGACCTGTTCCGCAAACGGGTGGGAGGCGGATTCGGAGATGAGGATATTTCAGGTGTTTTCGAGCTGATCCGGCGAAAGAGCGGGAAAGGCGGGTGAAGCCGTCGTGGATGGCGCCATATCCCTCGCCGCTGCCGACATTCTCGGCCTCCCGGGGAGGCGGTGCACCAGCGTCCAAAATGAACCCAGCTTCGGGGTTCGCTGCCCGCCGGCAAGCGGTTCGTCATCCTCTCCTCGCGCGGCGATGCGGGATACACTCCCGGCGGTCGGCTGGAATTCGAGTTTTGCACGGGATGATGGCTGGAACACTCGGTCAGGCTCCGCTTGATCCGGACGACTTCCCTGCGTCCTCAATGACGTCGTAGTGGCATACACGCGGATCGAAGGAGAGCAGCTCGGCGACAGCGCCCGGTTCGACGACCGCCTTTTCGACATCTGACCCGGCAAATCTGCCGATGGCCTCCATCGATTGCCACCGGGTCTGCACCTGAAATTCGATTTCGGCATCAACTTTGCGCACGCTCAACTGCGCTCCGAGAAATCCGGCCGTCTGGAGCAATGCCGGAAGGACACTGGTTCTGAAGTGGTTGGGATAACCGTGCGGATTGGACGCCGCGGCGCGAGCGCGCCATTGACGAATAACCATCTTGCTCTCCTCGATGCGTTGCCGCCAAGCAGCGGCATGTGGACCTCAAATATCTAATGCACAACTCTGGCCGCGCTGAGCCAGGCTGGGCAACCACGTCGGCGACGTCAGCCAGCGTATCGTCGTCGACGCGGGGCAACTACAACTCGATTCGCTGTCGGCCCAAGGCGTCGCGGAACTCGATCGGGCCGGGGCGCGCGCTGCTGAGCAGTTCTGGTTTCGTAGACGCGTCTAAGCATCGGCACAGCCTACATATTGACTTGTATGATGCAACCCATATGGCCCGTCGCAGGCTGTGCCGCCTCGCGTTTGCGCATCTGGTAGGGGAGCCGCGACGGCGGCTCCCCAATTCCTCATACCCCGACGTGCACCGGCGCAGGGGCCGGCGTTCTGTCCCGCGAAAGAAGGAGCAGCGCAAGCGTTGCACCGGTGGCGGCGATGATCACACAGGCCCAAAAGCCCGCCGCATACCCTGCGGTCAGTGCTGCGGGGGTATCCGACGTCCCCGTCATCGAGACAGCGACGGTGGCGGTGATAGCTGCCCCCAGAGCAGCGCCAATCTGGAACATCGCGCTGTTTATCCCGGACGCGAGGCCTGCGTCGGCTTCCTTGACCTTCGAGAGAGCTGCAACGGAACCGGCAACGGCAGCCATTCCGATACCAGGCCCGAAGGCGATCAAGCCCGGAAGCAGATGCGCGAGGTAGGTGCCTTCGGGAACAATGAAGGTGAAGAGTGCGCACCCAGCGCCCATCAAGAGCATGGCGATCACGGCAATCGCACGCGCCCCGGCCCGGCCGATCCATTTACCCGTCAGTGTTGAGGAGACGATCGACAGGATTGCATAGATCATCGTGCCAAGGCCAACGACAAGCGGCGAGTAACTCAGGACCTTCTGGGCATAAAGCGACACCAAAAGTGCCATGCCGAATACGAGCGCCCCGGCGAAGAGCATGGTCAGGTTCCCGCCGACAAATGAGCGAGACCGAAAGATGGCAAGGGGAACAAGCGGGTTATTCACCCGCCTTTCGATCAACACGAATGCGCCGAGCAGTCCGAGCGTTGCACCCAACAGGCCCAGGGTTTGCGGATGGGCCCAGCCAACGCTGGGAACCTCGGTGATCGCCAGTACGAATGCCACGAGCGCCGCGGTAATCGTCACGGCGCCGCCGAGATCGAAGCCACCGCGGCTGCCGATAGCACGGCTCTCGCGCAGCGTGAACGGGCTGAGCCCCAGGATCATGGCGCAGATGGGGACATTAATGAAGAACACCCAGCGCCAACCGAGCCAATCGGCAAGCGGTCCACCCACCAGCAGCGCGGCGGTGGCCCCGCCGGCTCCCATCGCGGACCATAGCCCCAGGGCTCGATTCCGTTCATTTCCCTCGAAGGTGGTCATGAGGATCGATAGGGCGCTGGGGGTCAATACGGCAGCGGCAATTCCTTGAACAACCCGGGCACCGATGAGAAATCCTGGATTGCCGGAAAGCCCGCACGCCAGCGAGGCGACAAGGAAAGCAGCTGTGCTCGCCATAAACAGGCGCCGCCGACCCAACAGATCCGATACTCGACCCCCGAGAAGAAGAAGCCCGCCCAGAGCCAGCATGTAGGCGCTCATCACCCACTGCACCGCGGATGGGGTGAAACCGAGTTGTGCCTCGATCGAGGGTAAGGCGAGGAGGACGATCTGTCCGTCAAGGCAAACCATAAAGAAGGCTACGCAAAGTACCGCCAATGCAATCCAGCGTCGTGGATCGGGTGCGGCGGAAAAATTCTTGGATGGGATATCCATGGGAAAGTCCTTTTGCTTGCCTGCGGCGCGATAACGCCACGAGGGAGGCGCAAGGTGATTGACTTACCGCCGGTTTGGCAAGTACCTACTATTTTGTAGGTACCCTATCGGAGCGATGTGATGGCAACGAACTTACCTGAAGCCTGCGGCCTGGGGCCGGCATTCCTTGTGATCAGCGGCAAGTGGAAAGGCACGATCCTCTGGCTTTGCCGGAAGCAGCCGCGGCGGTTTGGCGAGTTGCGTCGCCTTATTCCCGACATGAGCGAGAAGATGCTCATCCAGCATTTGCGAGAGATGGTGGCGGACGGACTCCTTGACCGACACGATTTTGGGGAGGTTCCGCCTCGCGTCGCATACTCGTTGACTGACCTAGGTCTGGAGCTGGACGACGCTCTTGCTCCGCTTGCGCACTGGGGTCTCAAGCATTCGGATCGACTGACACGGGATCGACCAATGTCGCTGGTCAAGGCGTAGCGCCTTAGGTGCGGCGGTGTGCTGTGCGCGAGTATCGTTCCGACCTTGTTTGGGCCGACCCTCGAACAGCCGATCTTCGCCGAAAATGAGAGCAACTGCTCGGCCATTGCGGAGTTGATGTGGGGTGCGGCCGTCGGCCAAGACGACTTCGTGCTCCTCAAGGTCGATCTGGGCGTCGGCGGGCCATTGTCCAGCACGGCCGGCTTCGATGATCCGGCTTCGCTTCAGCGGTGCTCTGAGGCTCGTTGTTCCGCACCATTGCGGGTCCGTCACCCGATATCCTTACGCAGCGGCGCGCAGCTCTCGCCAACGATCAGTGCCGGCTGAAAAACGATGTTGCGCACGGGCTCCGACACTCTTTCCTCGATGCGGTCGACGAGCAGGCGCAGCGCTTCGTTGGTCATGTCGGCAATGGGATGTTCCGTTCTCGTCAGTCGCGGCTTCAGGCCTCCGGCGCCTGCGACGGTGTCGGTAGAGGCGACCGAGACGTCTTGCGGACAGCGCAAGCCGAGATCGGCAATGGCGCGCATCACGCCGATCGCCATGACGCCGTTCGCGACATAGATCGCCGTGGGACGGTCGGGCGAACCCATCATGTCGCGGGCCACCGAATAGGCGGCCTCCTCGCGAAATTCGCCGGACCTGACATGGCCAGGCTGCGGAGTTAATCCCCGCGCGGCCATCGCGTCGATCATGCCGTCAAGCCTGCCCTTGCTGGTCGACAGTTGCATCGGCCCGGTGACCGAACCTATGCGGCGATGCCCAAGATCGAGCAGGTAGTCGACCGCCTGCCTGCCGGCTGCCCGATTGTCTATGCTCACCGTATCGGCGCTGTTGCCTTCGATCGGTCGACCTAGAAGAACGGTTGCGATGCCTTCGAACTCATGCGGCTGATATTGATTTGCGGCGCCCACCGGAACCAGAACCATTCCGTCGCAACCGAGGGTGCGAATCCGCGACAGGATGCGCCGTTCGGTGTCGGGCTTTTCATCGCTGTTGAAGAGAACGAGTGAATAACCCCATGCCGCGACCGCTGCCTCGGCCGACCAGACGATGCGTGCGTAAAACGGGTTCGAGAGATCGGCCACCGCAAGGGCGATCAGCTGGCTGCGGTTGCGACGCAGATTGCGGGCGGCCAGCGACGGTTCATAGCGCAGCTCGCGAATGGCGGTGACGACGCGAGCCCTCAGCTCGGGACTGACAAAGGCCGTATCGTTCATGACGGCCGAAACCGTCGCAGTCGATACGCCTGCCGTTCTGGCGACGTCTTTGATGGTGGCCATTTTGCCCCGATAGCTAATCGTTTCGCTGAACTTTGGTTCAGATTTATCCCTGTGTCCAGCGGATTCATGCTTGCATTGGACTGCGTTTTGCAGGACGTTAGCGAAACGGTTTGCTGTCAAGGGGCTCTGACGGCAGACTAGGCGAAGGGAGGAACACCATGAAAAATCTAGCTTGCATTATTGCCGCAGGAGCGCTCTCGCTCGCGACGGCCAGCGCTGCCGCGCAGGACAAGCCGCTTCTTGGCGTTGTGTCGATAAGCGCCACCGAGGCCAACAATGTCCGCTACATCCAGGGCGCGACGAAGGCCGCCGACGAGCTTGGCTGGAAGACCAACGTCGTGGATGCCGCCGGCAGCGCCGACCAGGCGAACGCGGCGATCCAGAATTTCGCGCAGCTCAAGGCGGATGCGATCATCGACATGGTGTTTCCCTATTCGTCGATCGGCGCCGGTCTGGCCGCCGCAGGCGACGCTGGAATACCTGTGGTGACCTGGGGCGGCGGGCTCGGCTCGACCGTTGCCGCAACCAACGGCTCGGGCGGCCCGATGGCGATTCCGGTCGTGGATCTGATGGTCAAGAAGATGGACGGCAAGGGCTCGATACTGGCGCTCACCTACCGGACCGGCGAAGTCTGCCGGAACCGCGAAGTCGTCATGGACGAGATCGTCGCCAAACACCCCGAGATCACCGTCACCAAGAACGAGGTGCGTATTCCCGGCTATTTCGAGGACGGCGCCCAGTACGCCAATGCGTGGCTGGCGTCGCATCCGGCCGGCAAGGAAAACCTGGCGATCTGGGGATGCTGGGACGACCCGGCGATTGGCGCTATCGGCTCGTTGCGCGCCCAGGGGCGCGACGACGTTCTCGTCTACGGCATCAACGGCAATGCCCAGGCGCTGGAGAACATCAAGAATGGCTTCATGACCGCCACGGCCTGGCAGGACAGCTTCACCGAGGGCTACAACATGGTCAAGATGTTGAAGGACATCAAGGACGCAGGCGGCGCATGGCAAGCCAAGGCAGCCGAGGTTCCGGCGGTGCTGGTGACCAAGGAAACCGTCGACGCCTTCCTCAAGGACCATCCGGAAGCCATAAAGTAGGACTTGGTTTGGCGGCGGCGTTCACAAGAGGTGCGCCGCAGCCGGGCGGCGCTGAAATGACGGTCCCATTGCTGGTCGCACGCGATATCGCAAAGGCCTTCGGCGGCACCCAAGCGCTGAAAGGCGTATCGCTCGATATTGCGCCGGGTGAAATCCATGGCCTTGTCGGCGCCAACGGTGCAGGCAAGTCGACCTTCATCCGCATCCTCGCCGGACTGAACCATCCCGACGCCGGTCGTATCGAGCTCGACGGCCGCCGCCAGGAGATTGGCACGCCGCAGCGGGCGACCGAACTCGGCATGAGCTTCATCCATCAGGAGCTTGCGTTCGTGCCGGGCATGACCGTGCTGCAGAACATCATGCTGGGCGTCCCGAAGAAAACGCGCTTCGGGCTGACCGATTGGCGTGCAATCGCGCGTGACGTTGCGCCGATCGCCGGTCGCGTCGGCATATCGGCGCCGCTCAACGCCAGCGTGAAGGGACTTTCGACGGCCGAGATATGGCTGATCAACATTTGCCGCGCCCTGGTGCGCAAGGCGCGCCTGATCGTCATGGACGAACCGACCGCATCGCTTGCCGCAGGTGAAGCGGAACGGCTGTTTGCGATTGTCCGCGATCTTTCCGCGTCAGGGGTGTCGGTGCTCTACATCTCGCACCGGCTGGACGAGATCCTGAACCTGTGCACGCGCGTGTCGGTCTTCCGCGATGGCCGCTCCGTCGCCGAACTCGCCGGAGACGCGCTCCACCGCCCCGCGCTGGTCGAGGCGATCGTCGGCGGTGCAATTCGCGACACTCAAAGGACGGCCACCGCAAGGGCACGCGGCGGTGTCGTGCTGGAAGCGAAGAACCTGACGCGGGTGCGGAAAGTCCGCGGCGTCAGCCTTGAGCTTCACGCCGGCGAAGTGTTGGGCATCGGCGGCCTTATCGGCGCCGGACGAACGGAGCTCGCGCGGCTGCTTTTCGGGGCGGACCGGCCGGACAGCGGCGAGATGGCGCTGATGGGCCGGCCCTATACGCCCTCTTCCCCCGCGGCGGCCGTCCAGGTGGGGCTTGGGCTGGTCCCGGAGGAGCGCCGGGCGGAAGCGCTCTTCCTGTCCAAGAGTATCGCCTTCAATCTGAGCATCGCCAATCTCGACAGGGTCGCTTTCGGTCGCTACCTGCCGCTGATGAACCGCCGCGCCCGCACGTCTATGGCCGGCGAGATGATCCGCGCCCTGTCGATAAAGGCGCGGAACGCGAGCACGCCGGTCGGCCGTCTCAGCGGCGGCAATCAGCAGAAGGTGGCGATCGGCCGCTGGCTCCAACGCATACCGAAGGTGCTGATCCTCGACGAGCCGACGCGAGGCGTCGATATCGGAGCGCGCACCGAGATCCACCGACTGATCCGCCAGCAAGCCGAGGCAGGAATGGCGGTTCTGGTGATTTCGTCGGAACCGGACGAGTTGCCTGAGCTGTGCGATCGCGTTCTGGTGATGGCGGAAGGCCGCATCGTTCGCGAGCTGACCGGCCTAGCCATGTCGCGGAAGGCAATCGTCGAGGCAAGCTATGTCGAACCCTAAGCACTGATGGAGGACCATCCCTGATGAGCGATGTTGCGATAAGCGCCCGGCGTCTGTCGCCCGGAACCAAGGCGGCGCTCGGTATCTTTGCCCGCTATGGGACGATCATTGGGCTTCTGGCGATGATCGTCACGTTTTCGATCCTGTCGCCCGCCGCCTTTCCAACCGTGGGCAATTTCACCAATGTGCTGAACCAGGCTTCGCTGGCCATGATCATTGCCGGCGGGCTGACACTGGCCGTTGTCGTTGGCGAACTCGATCTCTCCATAGGCTTTGCCGCCAGCCTGCACGGCATTCTGATCACCGGCTTCGTCGTCCACGACAAGCTGCCAATCCCGCTTGCGGTGGTCATCGTCATCGCGCTGGGCGCGGTGATCGGTCTGGTCAACGGCTTCATCGTCACCAAGATCAAGGTCAATTCCGTCATTGCGACGCTGGGCGTCGGAACGATCCTTACAGGCCTGGCCTTCGCCTATTCCGCCGGCGTTCCCATTGTGGCGGGCGTGCCGGAGGCATTTCTCCAGCTTTCCCTTGGCCGCTGGCTGTTCGGCATTCCCAACAACATCATCGTCATGATCCTCGTTCTCGGCGGGCTTTGGGTGCTGGTCGAGCGAACGCCGCTCGGCCAGGAGATCCAGGCCGTGGGCGGCAATGCGGTGGCTGCCCGCCTTGCCGGCGTGAATGTCGATCGTATCAAGATCCTCGGTTTCGTCATTTCGGGAATGTGCGCGGCGCTGACCGGAATACTGCTTGCCTCGCGTCTCGGCAGCGGCACGGCCAGCGCCGCGGACTCCTACTTGCTCACCGCATTCGCGGCTGTGTTCCTTGGTTCGGCGACGCTGCGTGACGGGGAATTCCATGTGCTCGGCACATTGGTCGGCGCTCTCATCATCGCCTTCGGCTTCAACGGCCTCAACATTTTCGGCGCCCCGACCTTCTCGCAATATGTGTTGCAGGGCGCCATCCTGATCATTGCCGTGGGCATGGCGAGCCTGGGCCGCTCGCTGGCGGAACGCTGAAGGAGAAAGCATGACAAGCGAAAACACGCATTGGGAGGTTTACGTCGTCGAATTCGCCCGATCGAAGCAGCAGCCCTGGGTGGATCTCGTCGCAGGCATGTATGACGATGGCAAGGTCGATCTGCCCTTCTCCTTTGTCCTGCTACGCCATGGCGACCGCAACGTGCTGGTCGACACCGGCTTCATTCAGGAAACGAGCACAGCCTTCTCGCTGAAGTTCGACATTCCCCACTGGATTTCGCCGGTTCGCATGCTGGCCGAGCTTGGCATTGCAGCCGGCGCGATCACCGACATTTTTGTGACCCATGCGCATTTCGATCACATGGGATCGATCGCCGAGTTCCCGAATGCAAATCTCTATATCCAGAAAAGCGAATTGCTGTCCTGGTATGAGGCGATCGCATTGCCGCCGCGGTTCGGTTATCTCACCGCCATCATCGATCCCGACACGTTGCGCGCCGCCCTTGATGCATCGGTCGAACACCGCGTTTCGCTGATCGATGGCGACAAGGACGATGTGCTGCCGGGCATCCATGTACGGCTGGGAAGCGGCCACACGATCGGACAGCAATTCGTCATCGTCCAGTCCGCGCGGGGCAAACTGGTCGTCTCCGGCGACTGTGTCTATTCGAAGCGCCAAATCACCGGACACAAGCACGACGGCGTCTATGCGCCGCTGAACAATGCCGTCGGCAGTGTTTGGGAGCAGCTGAAGACCATCGACCGCATCAACACCGCGATCGGCGGCGATCTTGGGCAACTGATCGTCCTGCACGACATAGAGCGATGGAAGGGTCTGCCGGTCATTGCGGAAGTCGAAGGGTTCCGGATCGTCAGGGCCGGATAGGAAAATCGAAGGCGGCCTTCGCGGCAGCCTCTTCGTACGGACCTCGACCGGTGACGCAGCTCTCATGGGCCGCTCCGGCCGAAAGGACTGTCAAAGACTTACGAATTGCTGGCCGAAGCGACGGTGCTGAGGTTCGCTAAGCTACACGCACCGTGCGCTGCCTCGGCTTGATCGCGGTGGCGAGCAGCAGGCCGGCGACGATGAAGGCGGCGCCGGCGAGATCGTAGTCGTGCAAGCTTTCGCCAAGGAACAGATAAGCGAGCACGGCGACGAAGGCGGTCTGCAGATAGAGCAGCATGCTGGCGCGCCCGGCGCCAAGCGTCTCGACGCTGCGGTTGTAGAGATAGTACATCAGAGCGCCGCCCGGGCCGGCAACATAGGCGAGGGCCAGAAGGCCGTTCGCATGCAGCGCCGAACGATCCCCGGAAAACAGTTCCCAGAGATAGAGAGGCAGTGCGGCCAGCGCGCCGGCTCCCAGCAGCAGGACCACCATCGGCAGAAGCTCAATGCCGAATTTCGCGCGACGCAGCAGCACGGTGTAGAGGCCCCAGCAAAGCGCGCTGCCGACGATCCACAACTCGCCGGGATTGAACCGTAGCTGCATCAGCGCGGCAAGGTCGCCGCGCGCCACGATCACCACCATCCCAGCCAGAGCGACCAGCGCTCCAAGCGCTTTCCAGACACCGAGGGGCTCGCCAAGCACGAAGCGGGCAAGCACCATGGTCATGATCGGCGACAGCGCCATGATGATGCCGGCGGTTGTCGCGTTGGTGTAGTTGAGGCCCGTGTAGATCATGCCCTGACACAAGGTCAGCCCGATGGCGCCGATGACCAGCACCTCGATCACCCGGGATTGGATCAGCACGAGCATCGCCCCGTGATGACGATGGACGATAGGCAGCAGGATCGCGCAGGCGAGCGTCAGCCGCCAGAAGCAGAGGGCCCAAGGCGGCATCTCGGGGGCAACCCACTTGGCGGCAATATAGACGCCGGCGGACAGGAGCCAGCAGAGCGTCGCGAGGGAATAGGCGAGCGGAAGTGATGCGCCGGGTGTCGCCTTAGCTACATTTGGCTGTGCTATCGGCAGTGATTGGATATCCGTCTCCTCCCATCGCAGACTTTAGCAGATTTGCAGCGTTTTGCTAAGCAGCAACAACAGCTGTTTCACCGGCTGGTGCAATCGGTGGGTCATTGTGGGTCCCGCCGTTCACGGTCTCGTTCCATTCGAACGCATGTTGGCCCATGAGCAACTCGATACCGAAAAGCGCAAGCCGTATCGATTTCGCGCGATACGAATCTGAGATTCATATTGCGCGACAGATATTCGCGCGGTTGCCACAATCTTCTAGCGCCATATTTCTGCCGAGAGCAGATCTGTCGCGAATTCCTGGCCCTCGGATCACGAGCGCCGCTGTTTTTTTCGAAGCAATTGGAAGAATAAGCCACTGACTTCCGTTTGCACAAAGAGCGCGACACATATCCATGCGGAGGACGTCCGATGCATGCCGGCTTCCGAGGGAGCGTACTCGTAGCGGTGTTGGGCGCCGTCATGGCAAGCTGCGCCGGCATCCCGGCGCAAAAAACCGGGGCAATAACCGGCTATGGCCCCAACCCCACTTTACCGAAACCAAGACCGACGCTGATCCCGACTGTTAACATCGCCGAGGCGAAAGGCTGGCAGAAAGGAGGTATGCCGACCCCGGCGAAGGGGCTGACAGTGAACGCCTTCGCCACCGGCCTCGACCATCCGCGCTGGCTGCATGTGCTTCCGAACGGCGACGTTCTGGTTGCTGAAACCAATGCCCCTGCCAAGCATGACGAAGGCTTCAGTCTTAGAAAGGTCTTCATGGACCTGGCTATGAAGCGGGCTGGCGCCGCGACCAAAAGCGCCAATCGCATCACGCTGCTGCGCGACACCGATGGCGACGGCATTGCGGATGTGGGCACGACGTTCGCGGAAGGCCTCAATTCGCCCTTCGGCATGACGCTGTCCAAAGGCAAGCTCTTTGTCGCGAACACCGACGCGCTCGTCGCTTTCCCCTACTCCAATGGCCAGACCCGAGTCAGCACGTCGCCGGAAAAGATCATCGACTTGCCGGCCGGGGACCTCAACCATCATTGGACCAAGGACGTGATCGCAAGTCCGGATGGACGCAAGCTCTATGTCACCGTTGGTTCCAACAGCAACGTTGGAGAAAACGGCATAGCCGCGGAGAAGAACCGCGCCGCTGTCCTTGAAGTGGATCGGTCGACCCGCCGCACGCGGGTCTTCGCCTCGGGCCTGCGCAACCCGAACGGGCTCTCCTGGAATCCTGAAACTGGCGAGCTTTGGGTCGCCGTGAACGAGCGTGACGAGATCGGCGACGATCTCGTGCCGGATTACATGACCTCGGTTCGTGACGGCGCTTTCTACGGCTGGCCCTACAGCTACTACGGACAGAACGTCGACGAACGCGCTAAGCCGCAGCGCCCCGATCTCGTGGCGACGGCGGTCAAGCCCGATTACGCCCTGGGCTCTCATACCGCCTCGCTGGGACTGACCTTCTCCAAAGGCGCCCGGCTCGGTCCGACCTACGGCAACGGCGCCTTCGTCGGCCAGCACGGCTCGTGGAATAGAAGCGTGCACAGCGGCTACAAGGTGATCTTCGTGCCGTTCCATGGCGGCAAACCGAGCGGTCCTCCGAAAGATGTGCTCACTGGCTTCATCGGGCGTAATGGCGAGGCGATGGGCCGTCCGGTCGGCGTTGCTATCGATCAGACTGGCGCACTGCTCGTCGCCGACGACGTCGGTAACGTCATCTGGCGGGTCCGCCGGGCGAATGGCCGTTGAGCGCAGGTGCCTTTCTGATTCCGACCTCACCAGCCTTCGGCTACAGCGCCACGCCCGATATGGCTGCATTCGGCTACGATCTCGATGCATATGGCAGGCTGAGCGACCCGAGACATAGGTGACATTTTGTACCGGACACATGGGTAACACTTTTGGCTTTTGGCCGGAGGCATTTGGCTCGTCAGCTTCATGCACTATGATCTGGGATATCTCGACCTGGAACAGAGGACGTTGCAGACCATCGGCAATCCGTTCGGCACGAGATTGTCACCCATGTCTTAGGTACAAACTGTTACCCATGTCTCCGGGCTGGACAAATATCTGAATTTGGTAGCGGGAGACCGCTACATCGCAATACCCACTATCGAAGACGCGTCTTCCATTTTCGCCGGCATGCGGCGTAGCTGCAAACTACGAATCTGGGGTCAGGAGTTCGAATCTCTCCGGGCGCGCCAACATTTCAATGACTTAGAAGGACATCGCAGACTAGAGAGAGAAATTAGTCTGCGATTTAGTCTGCGGAGTTCATCGTCTTTCTCTGGTCTCGACATGTGAACGACGGAGAGTTCCTAGCCAAGGGTCCAGTCGCTAGGCTGATGCGCTCACCTCTCGACGTGAACGGTGCGCTGAGGCTTCTAACCAGGATTACACCTGCCGTAGCAGTAGGGAAGCTGAACGTCCGAAGTTGGCGCAATCGCGCAGTTCCCGAAACGAAAAGTCTGACCCGCAGACGACGAACGTCTGCCGCGACGTCAACGTCGGCTTTGCGGGGGCCTCGCCCTACGCCGGAATCCGTTTCGGCAACAAGGCACGAGCCCGGGATCCCAAACAACAACTGCAGAGGAGAGCGCTTTGATCCGGCGTTGCGTAGAGGATCGAATGACGCAACGGGTCGACAGCCGCACACTTGTGCCAGGAAGCGGATCGCCAGATTTGGCTCGAGAGCAGGCATTTCGGACTTTTGGGATAAGTCCGGTTCGGGGCATAGTTCATGCCGATGCTCGCGGGGCGCTTGAAGGTCTGGCTCTGACCTTCCGAGCCACGGAGCCGCAACTCCACTTTCGGCTACAGAACTGCTGGCCAACTCCAAGTTCAGATTCTGCCCAAAATGAGCGCCGCCAAGGAGAAGATGACCTTCGCCGATCTGGAGCCGCTGATCTGTGACGCGGACAACCTGGCCGACGTCTTGCTGACCATGCTGGAGGTCTTTTCCACAGTACCTGACGGGAATTTCGTTCTGACCCAAGCGAGGGGGAGCGCCTTTTCTTCATTGCCACCATTGCAGAGCAGATGACGCGGAAGGTTAAGAACGCCTACTACGAAACCCTCGGGGGCGCCGCGTCATGACCGCGCCTTCAGATGACCTCGACGACCTGCAATTCGATACTGGGAACCTGCACCACTTGCTCGAAGTGCTCTATGGCCAGACCATGGAACAGGAGTTCGAGCGCGACGGGAAGAGGGTCGCTTTGGCGGACCAAATAAGCGCGCTGGCCATGATCGCCCGCGACCTCGCCGAACGTCTGAACGAAGCGGCTGGAGCGTGTATCGACAACGCGATGGCCGACGCCAAGGCCAGAAAGGCGGCATCATGAGCGCCGTCCCGACCGTCGAACCGTTCTGCGTCTCTGACACGTTCGTCACTGGTGCCGGCCCACTCCAATTTATGGGCGACAATCTCAGGCTGACGCTGCATGTCCTGCAGCGCTCGACTTATGACGGCGGCACAGAAAATGCCGTGGTGTCAAAGATTGTTGGAAGTCGCACCGATATGCTGAAAATCGCCGCCGCCATTCTCCGTGCTTGCAACTCCCGGTCAACGCCAGCGGACAGAGCGGTGGAAAACTTCATGGAGTTCCTTGAAGGGCCCGCTGGGCGCCACTGAACCGGCACCCAGACGGAACTGCTAAGCCGCCGCCTCACGGTGGCGGGCTTTTTCCTTGCGTGTTCCTGTCGCTTTTGTCACTCCCCGCCTGCAGCAGCGTATTTTTTCGCCACTAAATCTCCGTCCTTAAGCTTCTTAACGGTAGTGGTAACATACCCGCTCTTTAGATCCGGCTTTGATCCATCATAGTGGACAGACCAAAGGTCATATATCCTTTTTCCAGAACGCCAAAATTTGTTGCAGTCCCTGTAGATTTTTGGATCACCCTTTGGCTTATTCTTGGCGCACATCTCATTACCACTTACGCTCCAAGTGCCCTTAAAAGTTGCCGTTACCTTAGGTTTGCCAAAGATTCCTTTGGTTGTGCCGTCAGATGCATAGTAAATGCTAGAGACGTCATAAATACCGGTCTTGCCTGAATATATCGCCTTGACCTTGGCTGCGGTTAATTCGACCGCGTCCTTCGGCAGCTTGCCGGCCCATGCGGACGCACACACAAAACTAGTCAAAGCGCCGCCTAACAGAAAAATTGCAAATGCACGCATAAAGACCTCCCTCTCTTTGCCCAAGCAATGACTAATTTAGCATTTCCTCAGAGGAGAATCGAGGCAGGAAATCGCCGACGTGAGGCACTTGCGCTGGCACACCCCGCTGCGCTGCGGCGCCTGCGGGTCGGGCATGTCGGTCAAGGACAGGATGGGTCGCCTGACGCGCATCATGTGCACGCGCGCCAAGGAATCGCGCTCATGCACCAATGTCAGGCCCTATGCGCTCGATCATATCGAAGCGACGGTCATCGACGGGTTGCGCGCCAGGTTGAACGACAAGGCGCTGATCGACCACTATGTCGCTGCCTACAATGACGAGCATCAAAAGCTCTATTCGGGGCAGGGCGCCTCGCGAAAAGGCCGCCCAGCGGCTCGACGCCGCCAGGCGCGAATACGACCGCGTGCTGAACGCCTATGTCAAAGGCATGATTTCGGAAGCCGAAGCCGAGCAGCGCTTGCCAGTGCTACGCGAGGAGCGCCAGCACCTCGAGGCCGAGCTCGCCGTGCTGCCGCAGCCGCCGAAGGTCGTGACGCTGAAGCCGGCGCTTGTCGCCCGCTACATCCGCGATCTGGAAGCGCTCGCCGCCGCGATCGGAGAGAATGGCTTCGTCTCGGAAGAAGCCAAGAAGATCGTCCGCGACGTCGTGTCGACCGTGACAGTCTACCCGCCGAAGGCAGGCGAGCAGCCGTCGATCCTGATTGATGGATACCTGTCAAACATGGTCGACCAAGGCCTTGGCCACCTCGTCTCCGTTCGGGGGGAGCGATGGTAGCGGGAGAGCGCTACCGCCTTTCCCCAGACCCTATAATTTACCAGTTCAGGCTTCGTTGCTGCGGTTGAGTAGAGCCGTCTGCTGGGAATCAAATTCGGGGGTCAGCAGTCTAATCTCTTCGGTCGTGCCAGATATCTTAAACGAATCAAAATCCAGCGCTTTGGTCCGGTGTTGAAAGGCAGCTTCGCGCCTGATTTCGGTCATAGAGATCAGCTTCGCCGCGTCCTGAAAGCAGACATCGCAAGCGAGGACTCCGGAGGTCGCGGTTGTCGCGCAGATCGTGGCCGTTACCGCGCCGCCGATTTTCTGGAGTGATAAGCCGCGCCCGACGCGGCGAATTCGTAACCCTACTCGGCGGCCGTCTCCGATGGCGCCTCTGCCGGCCCCGAAGGCTCGGCCTCGGCACGGGGCTTGCGCCGTGAAAACAGCGACCTGAGCGTGACGTAGAACACCGGCGTCAGGAACAGGCCGACGAAGGTGACGCCGAGCATGCCGGAGAACACCGCGGTGCCCAGCGACTGGCGCATTTCTGCGCCCGGGCCCGTTGCGATCATCAGCGGCACGACGCCGAGGATGAACGAGAAAGCGGTCATCAGGATCGGCCGCAGCCTGAGCCGGCAGGCTTCGACGGCAGCCTCGGCGGCCGACAGGCCGCGTTCCTGCGCCTGGCGCGCGAATTCGACGATCAGGATCGCGTTCTTGGCGGCAAGCCCTATCAGCACGATGAGGCCGATCTGCACGAGGATGTTGTTGTCCAGCCCTCGGAAAGACACGCCGAGCAACGCCGCGAGCACGCCGAGCGGCACCACCAGCACAATGGCGAACGGCAGCACCCAGCTTTCATATTGCGCCGCCAGCGCCAGGAACACGAACAGCACCGACAGTCCGAAGATATAGACAGCGGCATTGCCGGTGTTGCGCTCCTGATAGGCGAGCTCGGTCCATTCATAGGAGGTACCGGCCGGCAGCGTCTTTGCCGTGATCCCTTCCATCAATGCCAGCGCGTCGCCCGTGGAAACGCCGGGCGCGGCGTTGCCCTGCAGCGGCACCGAGACGTACATGTTGTAGCGCTGGACCAGCGCCGGGCCGGTGACGTCGCGGATCTCGATCAACGTGCCGAGCGGAACCAGCGCGCCGGTCGCCGAGCGCACCTTCAGTTTCAAGATGTCGGCGCGATCGAGGCGGAACGCCTGGTCGGCCTGCGCCCGCACCTGGTAGACGCGCCCGAAAGCGTTGAAGTCGTTGACGTAGGCGGTGCCCAAATTGATCGACAGCGTCTCGAAGATGTTGGGGATCGGCACGTTCAGGATGCGCGCCTTGTCGCGATCGATCGCCAGGAAGAATTGCGGGCTCGACGCGGAGAACGTGGTGAACACGCCCGTCAGCCCCGGCGTCTTGTTGGCCATGCCGGCGATTTCGTTGGCAAGCGCCAGGATCTGCCGCATGTCGGCGCTGTTGCGCTCCTGGATCTGCAGCTTGAAGCCGCCGGCATTGCCGACGCCGCGGATCGGCGGCGGCGGCAGTGCGATAATGAAGGCTTCCTTGATGCTTTGCAGGCTGCCGAACAGATTGCCGATGACCTGGGTCGCCGACTGGCCGGCTTTCAGTCGCTCGTCAAACGGCTTGAACCTGGCGAAGATCACGCCCGCGTTGCTGGCGTTGGTGAAGGTCGCGCCGGAGAAGCCGGCGAAGGCGACTGCGTAGTCGACGCCTGGCGTTTTCTGGATGATCTGCGACGCCTGCTGGATGACCGCATCGGTCCTCGACAGCGAGGCGCCGTCCGGCAACTGGACGACGACGATCGCATAGCCCTGGTCGAGCGACGGAATGAAACCGCGCGGCACCGCCTGCACCATGTAGACCGTGGCGTAGATGAGGGCCGCGAAAACGGTCAGCATGGCGGCGATCGTTATCCACGACCCGACTAGCACGCGGATGATGCTCGAATACCAGTGGGCGACCCTGTCGAAGCCGCGATTGAAGCCGTCGGCGAGCGCCCGTCCGAACCGCGCCAGGAAAAAGCGCGGCGGCGCCGCCGCAGCGTGATGCGGCTTGAACAGCAGTGCCGCCAGCGCCGGCGAAAGCGTCAGCGAATTGAATGCCGAGATCGCCGTCGACACCGCGATGGTGATCGCAAACTGCAGGTAGAACTGCCCAGAAATGCCGGGGATGAAGGCTGTCGGTACGAACACGGCTATCAGCACCAGCGAGATCGCGATGACCGCCGTTCCGACTTCGTCCATGGTCAGGTGCGACGCCGGATTGGGCGCCAGCCCTCTGGCGATATTGCGCTCGACGTTCTCGACCACGACGATCGCATCGTCGACGACGATGCCGATCGCCAGAACGAGGCCGAACAGCGTCAGCATGTTGAGCGAGAAGCCGGCGGCGTAAAGCACCGCCAGCGTGCCGATCAGCGACACGGGGATCGCCACGATCGGCACGATCGCCATGCGCCACGATTGCAGGAAGACGATGATGACGATGATGACCAGCAGCATCGCCTCGAGGATTGTCTTGTATACCTCCTGGATCGACTCGGCGACGAACTCGGTCGGATTGTAGACGATGTCGTAGCTCAACCCCTTCGGGAAGTCGCGGGAAAGCTCCTTCATCTTGTCCTGGATCTCCGCGGCTGCGGCGAGCGCATTGGTGCTCGGCCGCTGGAAGATGGCGAGCGCCACGGCCGGTTTGCCGTTGAGATAGGAGTTGGTGACGTAATCCTTGGCGCCGAGCTCGATGCGCGCCACGTCCTGCAGCGAGATCAGACGGCCGTCGTCGGTCGATTTGACGATCACGTATCGGAAGTCGCGTGCGTCGTTGAAGCGGCCTTGCGTGGTGACCGTGTACTGGAACGCCGTGCCGGTGCTGGTCGGCGGCGCGCCGATCGAGCCACCCGACACCTGGACGTTCTGGTCGCGCAGCGCCTGCACCACATCGCCCGAGGTCATCCCCAGGGCTGACAGTTTTTCCGGATCGAGCCAGATGCGCAGCGAATATTCGCGTTCGCCGAAGATGATGAGGTCGCCGACGCCGTCGAGTCTGAGCAGTATGTCGCGCACCCGCGAGCGGGCGTAGTTCGAGACGTAGAGCTGGTCGTAGGTATTGTCGGGCGACAGCATGTGCACGACCATCATCAGGTCGGGCGAGCTCTTGGTGGTGGTGATGCCGAGGCGGCGGACTTCTTCGGGCAGGCGCGGCTCGGCGACCGACACGCGGTTCTGCACCAGCACCTGCGCCTGGTCGAGATCGGTGCCCAGCTTGAAGGTGATGGTCAGCGCCATCGCCCCGTCGCCCGATGAATAGGACGACATGTAGAGCATGCCCTCGACGCCGTTGATCTCCTGCTCGATCGGCGTTGCCACCGTCGCTGCGACCGTCTCGGCGTCGGCGCCCGGATACTGCGCGCGAACGACGATGGTCGGCGGCGCGATCTCGGGATATTGCGCGACCGGGAGCTGGGTATAAGCAATCCCGCCGAGGATCAGCAGGACGATCGAAACGACCGATGCGAAGATCGGACGGTCGACGAAGAAATGTGCGAACCTCATTGCTGCAACTCGGCGGTCTCGGCCTTGGGCGGCAACGTCATCATCTCGACCTTCACCTTGGTGCCGGGCCTGGCGTGCATCAGCCCGTTGACGATGATCGTCTCGTCGCCGGTCAGGCCCGCGCGGATCACCCGGTAGCCATCGAGAAGCGGGCCGGTGCGCACAGGCTTGGCCGACACCATCCCGGCCTCATCCACCAGGAACACGATGCGGCGATCCTGATCGGCGCCGATCGCCTTGTCGGGCACCAGCACGCCGCTATGCGGCAGCGACCCCGGCACGTTGATGCGCCCAAACATGCCTGGCTGGAGAATGCCGTCGGCGTTGGGAAAACTTGCACGCACCCGCATGGTGCCGGTCGCGTTGTCGATCCGGTTCTCGGCAAAATCGAGCTTGCCTTTGAATACCGCCTCCGCGCGGTCGGCGACGCGAACCACCACCTCGAGCCCGCCGGCGCCTTCCTGCATGCTGCCGCCACGCTCCTTCGCGTCGCGGGCGTAGCTGAAATACAGGCGCTCATCGACGTCGAAATAGAAGTCGATCGGATCGCGCGTAACGATGGTCGTCAGCAAGGTAGAATCCGGCTGCACGAGGTTGCCGACCGACACCAGCCGGCGGTCGATGCGGCCGGACAAGGGCGCCTTGATCTCGGTGAATTCCATGTTCAGGCTGGCCGTCGTCAGCGCAGCCGTCGCGCCCTGCATCTGCGCCTGCGCCGAAAGGTATTCCCGCCGGCGGTCGTCGACCGTCGCGGTTGAGATATTGCCGGTCTTGGCGAGTTCGTCGGCGCGATCCAGCTGCATCTTGGAGAATTCGAGCAGACTCTTGGCGACGTCCACTTGCGATTTGGCGGCATCATAAGCCGCCTGGTACGGACGCTGGTCGATGGTGAAGAGCAGGTCGCCCTTGTTGACCAGTGCGCCGTCCTGGAAGCTGACCTTGTCCAGATAGCCGCTGACGCGCGAACGGATGGCGACCTGGTCGACGGCTTCGAAGCGCCCGACGAACTCGTCGTCCTCGACGATTTCACGGACCACCGGCTTGGCCGCCGTCACCGCGGGAAGCTGCTGGTCCTGCGCAAACGCAGTGCTGCTGAAAGCCATGCCGAGCAGGAATGCCGTCGACATGGCGGCGCGGGCAAGCCAGCCGGCCGATCGACGGGGTCGCCCGCCCGCGTCGCGATGCAATTGCCTATTCTCTGGGGTGTCCATTTGCGTCCTCGCTCGCTGGACCGGAGGTCGGTTGATCCGCTTCTACGCTCAGGCTTCTCGTCGAGATCAGAGCACTGCAGTGTTGTGCATGGCAACATGATCATTTTCCATGTGGGCTGAAATGTCCACCCTGTGGCTGCCCCGCCACCGGGCTAAAAGTCAGTCGCGAATTAAGGGATTCAGGATTCCTTTGATGGACGGCCTATGATTCATATTGGTCGAAGGAGACCGATATGGGCATTACCACGCCGGCCGGATTCTAATGGACTGCAACACTTCGGCATCGAGCAGTGCGTTGACATATCCCTCCCGCTGCAGCCGTTGTTCCGTCTCGCTCGTTGAAGACGATACATCGACACAAAGAACCAGTTCGAGATCCACCGAGGAAACCTGCTCCGCCGTGGCCGACAGCGACGTTGTCAGGCTCACCGCCACAGCGAATAGCACGCCTCGTGCCCGTTCGGGTTTTCTCCGACCAGCGAAGCGTGGAATGAAGGACATCATCTCGGCGCGTCCATCCGGTTGGTCAAACGGGAGGATGCTGCGGCGGCAATTGCACGCGGCGTCAGCCGCGAAACCGCGCGCACCCAACTCGGCGACGGAAATGAAAAACCCGCCAAGGGGCGGGTCTAAATTACGTTTATGGTAGCGAGAGCCCGTTTTGCTGCTTCCCCCCCGAATGTTCCAATACCATTCGGCTGCCAGGACTCGGTCAGGAAGTAAGACCTCCATGCGCCTTCAGAATCCTGGCTTCTTGCAGCAGCGATGCACGATCGGTGCCAACCATGTCGATCAGGTCTCGAGCAAATCAGTTATGTGCGCGGCCGTCTCAACATCGTGCCGATGCGGAGGCGGACATGAGCGTGGCCCTACTGATGCCGCGCGAGCCGGTCCATGGGTGCGTTTGCTTCGGCCAACCTAGCCAGCGCTTGCTCGACTTTTTGAGCCGAGGCGTCTGTGCGCTGGATATGCCTCACCATTTCCCGCCTCAGCTGCGCGAGCCTTGCTGCGCGAAATACGTCGCCGTATCTCGCAGTTTCAAGGTGGAGGGTCGCGAGCCTCATGGGCGACGATTCCAATTATCTCGCAGTAGAATTCGCGGAGCCGACTTTCGTTCCGATGTCCGACCTTACGCTCGCAAAGGGCTGGCCGGAAGGCCGGGACGAGATCGTCCGATGATGCTGCTCAGTCGACCTGCTCAATCTCCGGACCTGGTTCAGTCGGCAGACCTGCCCGCAAAAGGCAAAGACAAACCTTCCGACCAGTGGAAGACCGTGACGCGGGAACGTGTCGAGCGGCTCGTCAACGCCTATCGCTCGGCAGAAAAGTCAGGCAACTAGAAAGCGCGTTCTGGTCTGCGGTCCAAGTCGAGATGATCAGGCAGTCCTGTCGTGGCAGTCAGCCCGGAGGGACCGCTGCGTGACCCGTGCGAACTCTGTCAGCGCTGCAGGGATCGATCTTCGTCAGCCGCGATCTCGCCTCTACCACGCGCCGTTGCGCGGCCTGTATTCTTCTGCACATCGCGAGATTCTCGGCCAGCATTTCTTCAGTGCGTTGAAGCGCGAGCTCGGTCCGGTGAATGCGCTGCCTGGCGTTGGCAACTTCTGACGTCAAAATATCGGCCGCCATCCCGTGGCCGTGGGGTTCCATAGTGTCCATTGATTTCTAATACATGGGGGCCGATATCGTTCCCTGATTTCGGGCGAAACGGCGGGCCGCAGACGGGCGGCGACACATTTTGAATCATTACCGTTAGGAGCCCGGAAGAAGAAAGTAGACGACGAAGTGATTGTTCGCCTCATTGATAGGTTGTCCGTTTAGCCCGCACTAGGCTGTGTCAGAGCGGGGCGGTTAGAATGCCGGCGTGACAGGCCAGTGAAAAGGCCATTCTGATCAACGACAGTTTCGATTGTTCGTCAGGCCGAATTCGCACGAAAATGGACAAAAGTTGAAACCAGAACCCCCAGGCCATGGTCTATCAAAGACCGAGGCCAGTGTTAGCGGCAATCAATCTTCGACCATCTCAAAATTGGAGCCGGAGATGTTGCGAACTCGCCAGTTGTGGCCTGCATTAGCCAATTCTGTGTTTAGCCACTTGGCAGGAGGAAGCTCTAGTCCTGCCATCATACGAGAAGTTATGCCGTCGTGGCTTAGGACGTACAGTCCGGCAAATTGCCGGACGATTTCAACGCGATTGGCGATTAGGTCCTTTTGAGCAGCATCCTTATCAACGGCCTTCGTCGTCGCGCTCAATCTCTCTTCAACTTCGGCCTGCAGTTTCGCGGGCACAGTAAGAAGTTTCGACACAAAGAAAATCGCCGCCAGCACCGTTGTCATACCTACGGCCGCCACAAGCTTTACTAGCGCTCCGGACATATCGCCAAGGAAATACCAAGTGGCAAAAAACACAGCGAAAAGCGGAGCCAGAGTAACTAGAATGCGCTCCCAATTGTTCCATCTGACCGATGCGAGACTTTCCCGCCAGGCGCGCTTTGCAATGGTCTTCCAGTAGGTCTTGGTCATTGCCGGTTCATAGCAGAATCGAGTTTCCAATTCAAACTGAGGGCAGATAGGCGTTCAGCTTGGGAAGCTAGCCCTTTCGACCCGATTCCAAGGACTTGCCTGTAAAACAGGCGGAAAGTCGCTTGTATGATATCAACGGGTTACGGCGGGATTGTAAAACCGTCGCGGCATCAGCACCGGTACTTATCAGTCTCGGCGATGAAGCACGTGAACTCGCGCTCGACCTCGAAGGCCGCCTCGTCTCTTGTGGCGGCGGTTCCTCGTCTCTTGTGGCGGCGGTTCCTCGCTGCCCGCGGCGCTGGCGCGCCTCGTCGAGGCCCTTGCGCGTCAGGCGGCGCGCGACGCTTATGAGCGCCGCCAGGAGAACACCCATGAAACGAGCGGCACTCTATGCCCGCTATTCAAGCGACCTGCAGACCGACAGGTCGATTGAGGACCAGGTAGCGCTCTGCTCGGACTATGCCGCCAAGCAGCAGCTGACCGTCGCTACCGTCTTTCACGACCGCGCCCGCTCCGGCGCCTCGATCATGGGCCGCGACGGCGTGCTGTCGATGATGGACGCCGCGCGCGACGGCCTGTTCGACGTCCCCATCGTCGAGGCGCTTGACCGCCTGTCGCGCGACCAGGAAGACCTCGCCGGCATCTACAAGCGGCTCACCCATCTCGGCATCGAAATCCGCGCCGTGCATGACGGCCGGGCAGACATCGTGCAGATCGGCATCCGCGGCCTGGTCGGCGCGCTATATCTACAGGATCTTGCGCAGAAGGTGCGGCGCGGCATGGCCGGCGTGGTGCGCGACGGCCGCAGCGCCGGCGGCAAGGCCTATGGCTATGCGCCGGTGCCGGGAAAGCTTGGCGAACTGTCGATCTTGCCGGAAGAAGCGGCGATCGTGCTGCGCATCTTCGAGGAGTATGCGGCCGGCCGAACGCCGCGCGACATCGCCGGCGGGTTGAACGATGACAACATTGCCCCGCCGCGCGGTCGCTACTGGTCGGGTGGGACTATCAACGGCAACCCAAAGCGAGGCTACGGCATTCTGCAGAATGCCATCTATGACGGCCGCATCGTCTGGAACCGTGTCCACATGGTCAAGGATCCGGATAGCGGCCGGCGCCAGTCGCGCGTCAATCCGAAGTCCGAGTGGCAGGAGCATGCCGCCGAGCATCTGCGCATCGTGCCGGCCGAGCTGTTCGCCGCGGTCAACAACCGCAAGCCGCGCAATCGTTGCGAGACGCCGCAGCGCAAGAACACGCGGCTGCTTTCAGGTCTGCTTCGCTGTGGCGCCTGCGGCTCGGGCATGTCGGTGAAGGACAAGATGGGACGGCTGACCCGCATCGTCTGCACGCGCGCCAAGGAATCGCGCTCGTGCACCAACACGCGGCCCTATGCCGTCGATCATATCGAGGCGACGGTGCTGGACGGTTTGCGCGCCAGGCTGAACGACAAGGCGCTGATCGACCACTATGTCGCCGCCTACAATGATGAGCATCAAAAGCTCTATTCGGGGCAGGGCGCCTCGCGCGAAAAGGCAGCGCAACGGCTTGACGCTGCCAAGCGCGAATATGACCGGGTGCTGAACGCCTACGTCAAAGGTATGATCTCCGAAGCCGAGGCCGAGCAGCGCCTGCCCGAGCTGCGCGCTGAGCGCCAGCGCCTCGAGGGCGAGCTCGCGGTGACGCCGCAGCCGCCCAAGGTCGTTACGCTGAAGCCGGCGCTGGTCACCCGCTATATCAGAGATCTCGAAGCGCTCGCCGCGGCGATCGGCGACAACGGTTTCGTCTCTGAAGAGGCCAAGAAGATCGTCCGCGACGTCGTGACCACAGTGACGGTCTACCCGCCAAAGGCGGGTGAGCAGCCGTCGATCCTGATCGATGGATATCTGTCCAACATGGTCGACCAGGGCCTGAGCCACCGCGTCTCCGTTCGGGGGGGAGCGATGGTAGCGGGAGAGGGACTTGAACCCCCGACCCCAGGATTATGATTCCCGTGCTCTAACCAACTGAGCTACCCCGCCAGGGCGGCGAAGGCCCGAAATCCAGCTTAAATCGGCAGGCATATCGGCGCGTTCGCCAAGGTCGCGCGGATATAAGGTTGCGAGGCCAAGCCTGTCAAGCATCGAAGTGGCTGCCGCGCCGGCATATTGCTGGCGCCTAAAGCTTTGCCGGGCAGACATTTGGGCGCACAGGCCGGGGTTGAGTTCGGCGAGGCACGTCGCTATGTCTCGCCCACGAAAGCCATGGTCAGAAATTGATGAAACCGCGCATTGCAGTCCTGGGTTGCGGATACTGGGGAAGCAACCACATCCGCACCCTCAAGGCGCTCGGCGCGCTGCACGCGGTTTCGGACGTCAACCCTGCGCGTGCGGAAGGTTTTGCCAGCGAGCAGGATTGCCTGGCGATCGAGCCGGAGGCGCTGTTTGCCCGCGACGATGTCGACGCCATTGTCATGGCGCTGCCGCCGCAGTTCCATGCCGACATGGCGGTGCGCGCCGTGCTCGGCGGCAAGGACGTGCTGGTGGAGAAGCCGATCGCGCTGACGGTGCCCGACGCCGAGCGCTCGGTGCAGGCTGCCGCCGACAATGGCCGTGTCTTCATGGTCGGCCATGTGCTGCGCTTCCATCCCGCATTCGAGACGCTGAAGGCGCTGATCGACAATGGCGAGCTCGGCGAGGTCCGCTACATCCATTCGCACCGGCTCGGCCTCGGCAAGTTCCACACCGAAAACGATGCGTTGTGGGATCTGGCGCCGCACGATCTGTCGATGATCCTGGCCATCACCGGCACCGAGCCGGTCGAGGTGCGCGGCGAAGGCGCTGCCCTTCTCGACAATCTCAGCGACTTTGCGCATCTGCACATGCGCTTTCCCAACGGCCTGCGCGGCCATCTGTTCGCCTCGCGGCTCAACCCTTACCGGGAACGGCGGCTGACCGTGGTCGGCACCAAGGCGATGGCGGTGTTCGACGATGTCGAGCCGTGGGAGCGCAAGCTTGCCGTCTACCGCCACGCGGTGTGGCAGGACAGCGGCCAATGGGCGTTCACCGCCAACGAGCCGTCCTATGTGGCGGTCGGCGAGGGCATGCCGCTGACGCGCGAGCTGGAGCATTTCATCCACTGCATCGAGACGCGGGCCGAACCGCGCACCAGCGGCGAGGAAGCCATCCGAGTGCTGCGCATCCTGACCGCCGGCACCGTCGCCCACACCAGGCCCTAAGCGAAAAACGCCGTCTATTCGGCGGGAACCCGCGCCGGCTGGACGGCAAGCCGCGTCAGCATCGCCTCGGCTTCGGCGCCGCGCTCGGAGCGCTCGATGAAGCCGCCGCCGAACACGCGCGCCTCGTTGCCGTCGTCGGAATAGAGCACGCAGGCCTGACCGGGCGCGATGCCGGACTCGCCGTCGACCAGCTCCACCGAAGTGACGCCCGCGCGGTGATGCAGCACGGCCGGGCGCGGCGGCCGCGTCGAGCGCACCTTGGCGAAAAGCTCGAGCCCGGCCGCCAGGATCTCGGTCAGCGGGCCATCGCCCAGCCAGTTCATGTTGCGCAAGAAGATCTTGTGGGTTTCCAGCGCCTCGCGCGGGCCGACGACGACGCGGGCCCGGTCGGCGTCGAGATGGACGACGTAGAGCGGCTCGCCGGAGGCGATGCCGATGCCGCGGCGCTGACCGACGGTGTAGCGCAAAATGCCTTCGTGGCGGCCAAGCACGCGCCCGTCTATATGGACGATGTCGCCCGGATTGGCGGCAGCCGGCTTCAGCTTGGCGATGATGTCGGAATATTTGCCCTGCGGCACGAAACAGATGTCCTGGCTGTCCTGCTTGGCGGCGACCGTCAGTCCCATCTCCTCGGCGATGGCGCGAACCTCAGGCTTCGACAGGCCGCCGAGCGGAAAACGCAGATAGTCGATCTGCGCCTGGGTGGTGGCGAACAGGAAGTAGCTCTGGTCGCGGTCGGCGTCGACCGGCCGGTAAAGCGCGCGGTGGGCGCCATTGGCGCCGGAACGGATGTAGTGACCGGTGGCCAGCGCGTCGGCGCCGAGTTCCTTGGCGGTCGCGAGAAGATCGGCGAATTTCACCGTCTGATTGCAGGAGACGCAAGGGATCGGCGTTTCGCCGGCGACATAGCTCTCGGCGAACGGGTCAATCACCGCCTTGCGGAAGCGCTCCTCGTAATCGAGCACGTAATGCGGGATGGCGAGCGTCTCGGAGACGCAGCGGGCATCGTCGATGTCCTGGCCGGCGCAGCATGAGCCGGCCCGGTGCGTTGCCGCGCCGTGGTCGTAAAGCTGCAGCGTGACGCCGACGACGTCGTAGCCCTCGTGCTTTAAGAGACCGGCAACAACCGACGAATCGACACCGCCCGACATGGCGACGACGACACGGGTGTTTTCGGGGCGTCCGGGAAGATCGAGGCTGTTCATGGTTCTTTCGTTCTGCGCGGCGCTTCAATGCCAATGGCCGGAATATAGGTCAAGCGTCCCGGCCGCGCCAGCTTTGCAGGCCGGCTCATTTTTCCAGCCGGGTTCAATGCGCGTGCCGGCAGATATCTCAAATGCCGATGAAAAGACTAACGCGGCGTTCATGATCCTTACCTATCCATTAGGGTCTGCTTAGCCAAATTTTAAAGCTGTGGCGGTAATGTGGTGGGGATTGGGTCTTTGAGTTTTTTGTAGAGAGTACGATGACCGATCTAATTAGACCGCGAGTCAAATACGTTATCGGGCCTGACGGCAGCCCACTTACCATCGCCGATCTGCCGCCGACGAACACACGTCGCTGGGTTATCCGGCGCAAGGCGGAAGTGGTGGCGGCGGTGCGTGGCGGGCTTTTGAGCCTGGAAGAGGCGTGCCAGCGCTACAAGCTCACCACCGAGGAATTCCTGTCCTGGCAGGCGTCGATCGACGAATACGGCCTTGCCGGGCTGCGCACCACGCGCATCCAGCAATACCGGCATTAGTCCGATAAGGGCGCTGATCCGCGCCCTTAAAGTTTGCCGGAGCGACGATCTGGGATTTCAGACCGTCAGCACCACCTTGCCGATCGGCCTGGTGGCGAGAAAGGCATGGGCGGCACCGGCCTGTTCGAGCGGAAACGCCTTTGCCACGTGGACGGCCAGCTTTTTCGCGTCGATCAATTTGCCGAGTTCCACCAGAGCGGCACGGTCGGGCACCACGGACATGCGCTCGACGCGGATGCCTTGCGTCCTGGCCTTTGCCTTGGTGGCATCGCTGACATCGAGCAGCGACACCAGAACACCGCCGGCCTTGAGCACTTTTAGCGATTGCTCCGCATGCTCGCCGCCGAACGGCTCCAGAACGAGATCGATGTCGCGAGCCTTTCCGGTGAAATCATCCTCTGTGTAGTCGATCACCTCGTCGGCGCCGAGCGAGCGGACGAAATCGAGCTTTTCCGGGCTGGCGGTCGCGACGACGTAAGCACCGCGCGCCTTGGCGATCTGCACCGCCAGATGGCCGACGCCGCCGGCTCCGGCGTGGATCAGCACGCGCTGGCCAGGATTGAGCCGGCCATGGCGGACAAGGCCTTGCCAGGCCGTCAGGCCGGCCAGCGGCAGCGCGGCGGCTTGGGCGTGGTCTATGCCTTCAGGTTTCGGCGCAAGCTCATCAGCCGGGACAGTGGCGAGTTCGGCGTAAGCTGCCGCCTGTTTGGGAAAGCGCGACATGCCAAAGACGGCATCGCCGACCTTAAGGCCGGACAGGCCGGAGCCCAGCGCCTCGACAGTTCCCGAAACGTCCCAACCAAGGATGAAGGGCGGCTCGCCAAGCAGCGGATAGTGGCCGCCGCGCACTGCGCCGTCGACCGGATTGATGCCGGCCGCCTCGATGCGGACCAGCACTTCGCCGGCCTCGGGTGATGGCGCGGGACGATCGGCAATGACGAGGACGTTGGGTGCGCCGAAGGAATTCTGGATAATGGCACGCATGGGAGGCTCTCTCCTGCTGGTTTGATATGCCACTATAATTTGGATAGTAATATTCTCTTGTCTAGTATGTACCTTTTTGATATATACGCACCTCATGGATAGCGAAGATTGTTTCCCTTCCGGTTATGACGCGTTCCGACGGACGTGCCCCTCGCACGCGGTGCTTGAGACGCTCGCCAGCAAATGGGTCCACCTGGTGATTTGTGCGTTGCGCCGGGGCCGGCTCCGCAACGGCGAATTGGCGCGCAAGCTCGAAGGCATCACCCCGAAAATGCTGACGCAGACGCTGCGTATCCTGGAACGCGACGGCCTGGTGCGGCGCGAGGTGTTCCCGGTCATTCCCCCGCGGGTCGAATACGAGCTGACCGAACTTGGCCAGAACCTGGCAGGACTGCTCAATCAGATCAGGGCCTGGTCGGAGCTGCATGTGCCCGACATCAAGGACGCCCGCGCGCGGGCGGCCGAACAGCAAGAAGATCTGGATGCCTGAGGCCGGCACCGTTCGGTGCACAGCAATAGCGCTCAAGCGCGACGCGCGTTAAAGCCTTGTTTTCAGCCGATCATGGCGCTGCGGCCGCCGGCTTCCGTGTCGCGCGCCTTGGTGTCGCGCGATTCGAGCATCTCGGCCTTGGAAAGCTCCGCTTCGGCTTCGCTCAGCAATGATTCGGCGACATTTCGCTGCTGGGCGAGGTCGCTTTGCGAATTTCTGAGGTTGTCGCGGCGCAGGCGTGCCGCCTTGGCGAAGGTCGGATAGGCAAAATGATTGATGTCGGTGATGCCGGCCTTCTTCTCTTCGGCCGCGATCTGAAGTTCCAGCTCGACGGCCATGCGCTCGAACTCGGCGATCATCATGTCGAGCTGCAGCAGCTGCCGCCGCTTCTCGCTCACCTGAAATTGCTTCAGCCGAACGAGGTTTTCACGTGACTTCATGATTCGGTACTCCCGGAAACGCACACCTGCACATATCGTCCAATTCACCCGGCAAGGCCCAGGCTTCACCCGTTTCCACCGGCTTTCCCGGAACTATGGGAAACAAACTCCTAAAGTTTTTTGCCGGCGGTAACCATTCGTTTACGGGCATTGTTAATCATACGGCTCAGGACTTAAGGGCGGGTAAAAATTCTGCTACTCGTCGCGAAACCCGGCCAACGAGTCCGAAGAGTCACTTAGTCTGGCTTATTAATGTGCTGCATTAATGGTTTGGGTCTGTGATTCATTATTGGATTCAACAAGGTGTAGAAAGGGGTTAAAAAATCTGATACCGTCATGGACGGGGAATTAGGTTTTATTAACCATTCGATGGCAGCCTCTGCTCAGGCAATCACTGCTCCGGTCCTGGACGGGTCGTGAAATGGTCCGGCAGCAGAAAAGGGGAATGAAATGCGCGTTCTGCTGATAGAAGACGACAGTGCAACCGCACAAAGCATCGAGCTGATGCTGAAATCGGAAAGTTTCAATGTCTATACGACCGACCTTGGTGAAGAGGGTGTCGATCTAGGCAAGCTTTACGATTACGACATCATTCTCCTCGACCTCAATCTCCCCGACATGTCGGGTTATGAAGTTTTGAGGACACTTCGCCTGTCCAAGGTGAAGACGCCGATCCTCATCCTCTCCGGCATGGCCGGTATCGAGGACAAGGTGCGCGGCCTCGGCTTCGGCGCCGACGATTACATGACCAAGCCCTTCCACAAGGACGAACTGGTCGCCCGCATCCATGCCATCGTGCGGCGTTCCAAGGGCCATGCCCAGTCGGTCATCACCACCGGCGACCTGGTGGTCAATCTCGATGCCAAGACCGTTGAAGTCGGTGGCCAGCGCGTGCATCTGACCGGCAAGGAATATCAGATGCTGGAGCTGCTCTCGCTGCGCAAGGGTACCACGCTGACCAAGGAAATGTTCCTCAACCATCTCTATGGCGGCATGGACGAACCGGAGCTGAAGATCATCGACGTCTTCATCTGCAAGCTGCGCAAGAAGCTCGACGCCGCGTCGGGCGGGCAGAATTACATCGAGACCGTCTGGGGCCGCGGCTATGTGCTGCGTGAGCCGGAAGATATCCGCGTCAGCGCCTGATCCCGAAAAGTGGATGCCGGTTTTCGGAAAAGAACACAGTAAAACAATAAGATAGAGCCTCATCCCGATTTCATCGGAATGGAACGACCCCTGGTCAGGCGGCAATCTTCAAGGCGCGGAAGCACTCGAGCAATTGCGGCCGGTTGAACGGCTTCAGCAGGTAACCCTGGGCGCCGGCGCGTTTTGCCCGCATGATCGCCCCGACGTCGACCTCGACCAGCGAAATCAGAACTTGCGGCAATACCGGGCTTTCCATGGAGCGCACGCGGCGGATGAGGTCCTGCGCCTGCATGTCCGGCAAGGCGCCGTCGACGACGATGATGTCCGGCATGTCGGCACTGCACATCTCGATCGCCTCATGGCCGCTGGCGGCTTCGATCACCATCAAGCCGGAGCCGCCCAGGATACGCTTTGCAATCTTCCTGATGACGCTCGAATTGTCGACGAACATGCAGCGTTTCATTCCCGGACCCTCTTTGCCATGCGGCGAACCGGCAGCGTCGTGGCATCTGCCGGGGAACATAGGCCGATCTGGTAAAGAAGCCGAAAAGCCGTTAGGTAAAATTTTCCTGAAGGTGTTGTAAGCGAAATCTTCTTTCGCAATGCTTCATCCAATCAATCTGCAAGCCCGTCTGACAGATGTTAGGACGGCGCCGCAAATATGACCTGGAGAAATACTTCGCGCTCTTTTGGAGAACTTCAGGCTACGGAAAGGACGATCTCGTCGGCGGTCGCATGGATCGATATCGTCATGTTGGCTTCGCGGGCCAAAAGCAGCGTGTAATAGGGTTGCACCGAATGCGCGTCGATCGGCTCTTCCGGTCTGTGGCCGGAATGCAATTCCAGGAATTTGGGCGGCACGCGCAGCATCGGGCCGCTCGCCGCGAGCGCAAAGCGCGGCTCGGTCTCGAGGTTCTCCAGCGTGACCACCAGCCTGCCGCCGCGCGGAATGGCGGCGTTGGCGACGAGGATGAGGTTGAGCAGCAGCTTGACCTTGTTCTTGGGCAATAGGGCGCGGGTTCCGTTCCAGACCAGTTCCGGCTTCTCGTTCTTCAGGAAGGCGATGGCCACGGCCTCGGCGTCCCCGGTGTCGATCAGCATGCCGGCCGAACCGGCGGCGCCGAAGGCGATGCGGGCGAATTGCAGGCGGGCGGAGGCGTTTTTGGCGCTTTGGCGGATCAGCTTCATGGCGTCTTCGTCGGCGCCGCCTTCGTCGAGCAGCTCAAGCCCGTTGTTTATGGCGCCGACCGGCGAAATGATGTCGTGGCAGACCCGGCTGCACAGCAGCGCTGCCAGGTCGGGTGCGGAAAGGGTGAAAAGCTCGGCCATCGGCAAAAATCCCTGCAAATTTCACAACAAAATGACCGGGCGATCATGATCACGCCTGTCCACACGAATCACCCTCTCTCCCAAGCATTGTGAATACACAGCGCTTGTGCGTGCAGCAACAAATCCAAAATTATCATTGTCGAAAATGGTGTGTTCACGCAGCCTGGGTGCTGCGCGGGCATGCGAAAACAGCCTTCGAACCGCCATGTTCATGTGAGAGTTTAATGGTTGAAAAAGGATTACGGCATAGTTTGCCCCTAACAGTCATCCTTAACGGCCGCCAAAGAGCCGTACGGGTGCGAGGCGTCGGCGAAAGTGCTCCCTGACGGAGATTGGAAGCATGGTTTCCCGATTCTACGACCGGACTTTTTTCCGTGTCATCTCAATGACGATCGCGCTCATCGGCCTTGTCGCCTTTTCGACATCGGCCGCGCGGGCGCAAGAGTACACCGCCCAGGAGATCGTTGATTCCGGTCATAAATTCTTCGGCGCGACATCGGGTGGGCTGGCCACGGTCGTCGAGAAGATTTTCGCCACCTATGGCCTGCCGAACGGCTATCTGCTCGGCGAAGAGGGGTCCGGGGCGCTGATCGGTGGCCTGACCTATGGCGAAGGCACGCTCTACACCAAGAATGCCGGCGATCACAAAGTGTTCTGGCAAGGCCCGTCGCTCGGCTGGGATTTCGGCGGCGAGGGCTCGCGCGTGATGATGCTGGTCTACAATCTCGACGATGTGAGCAGCCTCTATAACCGCTTTGGCGGCGTCGCCGGCTCTGCCTATGTCATCGCCGGCGTCGGTTTCAACGTGCTGAAGAACAACAATGTGCTGCTCGTGCCGATCCGTACCGGCGTCGGCGCCCGTCTTGGCGTCAATCTCGGCTACCTCAAGCTCACCCAACGCGCGACCTGGAATCCGTTCTGACCTGCACGATGGCGCCACTGCGGTTGGCCCTGTGATCCCACGGTCTGAGCTTTGCCGCGGCAGACCCTTGCCGCGGCGCCGGATTTCCGTCATGCGAAGATGGCAAAGTCGAACTTTGACCATTGCCTGCCGCCCATAACGGCCGGCCATGCATAACGGATAGTCATCTTGGTCCAGTCGATCCTGTTCTTTGTCCTCGGCTTTCTCTGCGCGGGCTTTCTGGCGCTGATGATTGCCCCGGCCGTCTGGCGGCGGGCGGTGGCGCTGACGCGCAGGCGCGTCGAGGGTTCGATGCCGCTGACGCTGGCCGAGATCCAGGCGGACAAGGATCGCGTCCGCGCCGAGTTCGCCGTTTCGGCGCGCCGGCTCGAAATGACCATCAAGTCATTGCGCGAGAAAGCCGCCGAACAGCTGGTCGAGATCGGCCGCGACCGCGAAGCCCTGAAGGAATTGGCGGCCGAGCGGCAGGACAAGAACCGGGTCGTCGCCGACCTCACAACCAGGAGCGAGGAGCTTCGCAAGCGCGATGAGCAGCTGCAGCAGCTGTCGGAGAGGCTTGCGGAGACCGAGCGCGCGCTCGAAAAGCGCGGGCTCGAACTGCGAAAACTGGAGCACATGTATGACGACGCCAGTTTTTCGTCCAGCAGCCGGCAGATCGAGTTGGTGGCGCGCGAATCCGAGCTGCAGAAGCTGGCAAGCGACATTTCGCTGCTGCGCGGCCAGCGCAAGGAGGCGGACAGGCGCAGCCAGGAATTGACAGCCGAAAGCAAGGTTTTGCGGGACGCGCTGAAGGCCGAGAAGAAAAGAACCGGCGACTTGGAAAAGAAGGTCGAACGCCTGCTCGCCACGTTGGCCGATCGCGAGGACAGGCTGGAGCGCCGCGAAAAGGAACTGGTGCGCCTTCGCGAAAGGGCGAAAGGCGCTGAAAGCCCGCCTGCGGCGGCCCTTGCCGGCATGCCAGGAAGCCAGGTCAATGCGACCGCCAACGGCGACATCGAAAAGGCAAGCGCCAAGCTCGATGCCGACCGCGAGCGGCTGGAGGCCAGGCTGACATCGCTGGCACGCGAGAACAGGAGGCTGAAGACAGATCTTGCTGCCGTCGAAACATCGAAATCACACGCCGGAGACGATACCGGCAGCGCCAGCGCGGCATTGCGCGAAGAGATGAACGATCTGGCAGCGCAAGTCGTCGCCTTGACGGCCAAGCTCGACGGCCCGGATTCGCCGATCGCCCAGGCGCTTGCAGCGCCTGAGGATGCGCGGCCGGAGAGCGGCGGACGCAGCCTTGCCGATCGCGTGCGGGCGCTGCAGAAGGCCGCATCGACCAACTGAGACGCCGCAAGCGCAAGAGCGAGACGCCCGGCTCTAAAGCGCGTCGTGTTCGACCGGCCTCATGCGACGCGCTTTATGTTCTTGTTTTGATGCATGTCGTTACCGCAAAACCGCTGCACACTTTTGCGCGACATGCATCAGGCCCCGGAAAAATGATGAAGTGCGATGGCTGACGCCGCTGCGACATTCAGGCTGTCGAAATCCTGCGCCATACCGATCCGCAGCGTCTGCAGGCGAGCAAGCAGGCTTTCCGGCAGGCCTTCGCCCTCGGTGCCGAGATAGAGAGCCAGCCGCTCGTTTCTCTTGGCATCGCGAATGTCGATTTGCCCGTGCGGCGACAACGCGAATTGGCTGAAGCCTTGCTGGTCGAGTATGGCGATGCAGCCGGCGGCGTCGGCAAAGGAGGCGAAGGGGACTTTCAAGGCGGCGCCCACCGAGACGCGGATTGCCTTGCGGTACAGCGGATCGCAGCAGGTCGGATCGAGAAGCACGGCATCCGCGCCAAAGGCGGCGGCATTGCGGAAGATCGAGCCCATATTGTCATGATTGGCGATGCCGACCAGCACAACGATCAGCGCGCGGGCGGGCAGCGCGCCGAGCAAGGCCTCAGCGGAGATGGCCGCACCTTTGCGGCCGATCGCCAATATGCCGCGATGCATGTGGAATCCGGCGATCCTGTCCATGATTTCGCTGGATGCGACATAGATCGGGAGCCCGGCAGGCGCCTTGCGCAGGACGTCATCGAGGCCGGCCAGCCGGTTTTCGAGTACCAGCACCGATTCTGCCTCGAAGCGCCGGGCGGCGAGCAGCGTGTCGAGCACCACCTTGCCTTCGGCGACGAAACGGCCTTGCCGGCCGGCAAGATCTCGCTCCCGGATGTCGAGATAGGCGGCGACGCGGGGATCCTGCGGGTCGTCTATGCGGATCGGATTCATGGCTTCCTCGGCCGACCATGGCATCGGCCGCGAATCGGGATTCGGTTTCGGAAGGCATGATGCCGGATCCGAAGCTCGGACCGTATCTCAGCGTCCAAATGGATGCACGCCGTTCGAACGGTCAAGCCCAATCACTGGACGCCGGGCCGAGGCCCCCTGGCGACGAGAAATACTTGATTCCCGCGGCACGGCCCTTCGGCCAAGCCGCTTCAATTCAGAATTTCGATCGGGCGAAGGAACCACACAGGGCCATGCCGCGTCATAGAAGCGGGCTCCTGCTGCAGTCCTGGGAGGACATCGATGATCAGGCTCCTCCTCGTCTTCGCCGCCACGCTTGCCCTCGCATGCGGCGTGGCTCGCGCAGCCAAGCTCGATCCAGCCACCGTCAATCAGGCCCAATTCACTATCGGCGAACCGAAGGGTGTCGATCCGATGCTGCTGAAGGCGCAGATCCTTCTGGATCGCGCCCGCTTCTCGCCGGGCCTGATCGACGGTCGTCTTTCCCAGAACTTCGCCAAGGCCGTCGCCGCGTTTCAGGCGGCAAACGGACTTCCGCCCGACGGCAAGCTCGATCCACAGACCTGGAGCAAACTCATCGCAACCTCCGCCAGGCCGGTGCTGGTGACCTATGAGGTGATGCGCAAGGACGTGCGCGGACCTTTCACCAAGCGTATTCCGGCCCGCTTGGAGAGGATGGCCCGCTTGCGGCGGCTCGGTTACCGCAATGCGGTGGAGAAGTTGGCCGAGCGCTTCCATATCAGCGAACAATTGTTGAGAATGCTTAATCCTGGCACCAGTCTCAGGAAACCAGGCAGGACGTTGGTGGTGCCTGATGTCGGCAGGGGCGACCCTGCCGCCGGGGTTGCCGGCGTCGAGATCGACAAGGGCGCTCGCCTGGTGCGTGTGCTCGACCGTGCCGGCAAATGGCTGGCGGTCTACCCCGCCTCGATTGGGAGCGACGAGAAACCGGCGCCAAGCGGCACGGCAGAGGTCAAGCGCGTGGTGCACAACCCTACCTATCACTATGATCCGGACTTCGCTTTCAAGGGGGTCAAGACCAAGCGGCCCTTCACTATCGCTGCCGGGCCGAATAATCCGGTGGGATCGGTCTGGATCGATCTTTCCATCGAAAGCTACGGCATCCACGGCACGCCGGAACCGGGCAAGATCGGCACGACCTTTTCCCATGGCTGCATCCGGTTGACCAATTGGGATGCCGAAGACCTCGCCTCCATGGTGCAGCCTGGCACGAAGGTCGAGTTCAAGGACGAGATTGCGCAGGCCGCCGAAGAGCGCGCTCAGTAGCAGGCGGACTTGGCAGCAAAGCGGACTTGCCGGCCAAACGGACTTGCCGGCCAAACGGACTTGCCGGCCAAACGGACTTGGCGACCAAACGGACTTGGCGGGGCGTTCTCCGCCCCGGCCAATCAGGTCCCGGCGCGACGCAGCCGGTGAGCCATCTGCGACAGTTCACCTTCGCCGAAAATGCCGTCCAGCATGTGCAGCAGTTCGCGTACCGCGCCGGATTTGCAGGAATAATAGATCATTTGCCGGTCGCGACGGGTCTCGACAAGGTCGGAAGCCCTGAGCTTGGCCAGATGCTGCGACAAAGCGGATTGGCTGAGCGACACTTTCTCGGCTATGGCGCCGACCGACATTTCGCCCTCGGCCAGATAGCTCATGATCAACAAACGTTTTTCGTTGCCCATCAGCGTCAGAAACGCGGCCGCGGCTCCGGCGTTGGCGACTAGCTTGTTCGAGACCATAGATCCCCCATGCCTTCCTGCTCATCCGCCGCTATGGGGGCAATAGCGTCGGATTCCATAGACTTTCCCTATAGATGCACGCCAGCGATTCAGCGTCACTCGCAAAGGTAGAACATTTCGCTCAAATCTCAAGGCTTGCTTTCCATGCAAGCCGATTAACTGTGCGGCTGTGATCAATTTGCCGATCGGGCAGCCTTTGCCATGTCGACCAGGACAGGCCTGAGGTCGCGTGCCGCCTGCAGCGGATTGGGAAAAAAGACCCGGCAGACATTGTCGCCGGATACGAGATCCATCCCGTCGGCGTCGAAGCCGGTGACGATCCAGCCGTCGCGCTCGGCCCCGCCGAAATGACTTGCGTAGAGGGCAATCGCATCGAGATGGTCGGCGTTCATGTGGTCGAGTGCCGATTGCTCGCCGGCGGCAAGCTCTTCAACGATTGCTCCCGTCGCGACCAGATCGGCGCGTTCGAGCAGATAGGCCTTGCCGAAGCCGCCGTTCAGGCTGGCGCGCTCCGGTTCGAGCCGGAAGATCGAGAAGTCGCCGAGCCCGGCATAGAGCTTCGCCTTGGGATTGCGGTTGAGGTAGCGCCGCTCGGCGCGGGCGTGTTCGTTCGATCCGCGTTCGAGCCGTACGGCGCGGCAGACGAGCGTCAATCGCGGATGCGCCAGCGGATCGCCCTTGCCGGGTTCGCCGACGAGCAGCGAGCAGCGCGGGTCGGCAAGGATAGCGCCGGTATGGGCGGACAGCATCGACACCAGGATCAATGGCGTGCCGTCGATGTCGGTGGCGACACCGACCCTGCTGGCCAGCGGCGAACCGGTTCCTGGCTCGAGCACTGCCAGCGCGCCGAAACGGGCGCTGCGGATCAGCGTCTTTGCCAGCCTGATCGCCTCGGCGTCGGTCGCGCGGATCACGTCTTTCCTGGGTTCGTCCAAAGCACCACCGTCGCGTTTACTTCGGCGCCATGCGGATGGCGCCATCGAGGCGAATGGTCTCGCCGTTGAGCATCTGGTTCTCGATGATGTGCAAGGCAAGTGCGGCATATTCCGAAGGCTCGCCCAAACGGGAAGGGAAGGGCACTGCCGCACCGAGCGAATCCTGCACCTCCTGCGGCATGCCGGCCATCATCGGCGTCCTGAAGATGCCGGGCGCGATGGTGCAGACGCGAATGCCGGAGCGGGCGAGATCGCGCGCCACCGGCAGCGTCATGCCGACGACGCCGCTTTTGGATGCCGAATAGGCCGCCTGGCCGATCTGGCCGTCATAGGCGGCGACCGATGCGGTGTTGACGATGACGCCGCGCTCGCCGCCCTGCAGCGGCTCGAGCTTCGCGGTCCGGTCGGCAACCAGGCGGATCATGTTGAAGGTGCCGATCAGATTGACCTCGATCACCTTGCGGTATTGGTCGAGCGGATGTGGTCCGTCCTTGCCGATCGTCTTCATGCCGATAACGATGCCGGCGCAATTGACCAGGATGCGCGGCTCGCCGAGCGTCTCAGCCACTTCCGCGACAGCAGCGGCACCGCTTTCCGCGTCGCTCACATCGCATCGGACGGCAATGCCGCCGATGTCGGCCGCCACCTTGGCCGCCCGCTCGATGCCGAGATCGAGGACGGCAACCCTGGCGCCGCCGGCGGCAAGAGCGCGCGCCGTCGCCTCGCCAAGGCCGGAGCCGCCACCGGTGACGATCGCAATCTGGCCGTTCGGGTTCATCTCGACGTCCTCCTCCGAGCCCAGACTATTCTGCCAAGCCACCGTGCGACAGCGCCGGCATGGTCACGCCATCGCCGCGATGTGCTCGCCAATCCTCGCCTGGTCGGCGTGGCAAACCTCGCCCACCAGCCTTGCCACTGCGCCCGGCACGATCTCGTGCGCCAAAAGCCGGTCGAGGTCGACCGGACGCGGCATCGAGATCTGCCCACGCGGCAGCCTCTTGAAACCGAGCGGACCGTAATAGGGTTCGTCGCCGACCAGCATCACGGCCGGCGCGCCGGCTTTGGCAGCGGCTTCGAGCGCGATTGCCACCAGCCGGCGGCCGATGCCGAGGTTCTTGAAGGCCGGCTGCACGGCGAGCGGCCCTAGCATCAGCGCGCGGCCGGCGCCCGCGGCGATGCGTGTCATCCGTACCGAGGCGACGACGGTTGCGCCGTCGACGGCCACGAAGGACAAAGCCCGTTCATGCGGGCCACCTTGGCGGATCCTGTAGGCAGCAAGCACGAAACGGCCCGGCCCGAAGGCTTCGTCATTGATGGCTTCGATTTCAGGATCATGCGCCGGAGTTTCCGGCAGGTATTTCACGTCGGCAAGGCTCATGGTCTTTGCGTTCCGGTATGCGAGGAAAGGTTTGCTGCAAGCGGCAGCGTTCGCCAGTCAGCGCTTCATCAAGCGCGGGCGCTCTTTCGTCGTCGGTCGAACCGGATCAGGGCAAAGTCGAACATGCGGATTGTCCGCTAGCACCAATTTTCAGCCGCCGCAATCGGCCGGTTGCGCTCGACGACGCAGCTGTTGACGATCTGTTCAGCGCTGGCGATTTCGGCAGGTCCATTTCATGCCCTACATCAGGCAGGAACGCGAAAGGACATTTCATGGGATTGCTAGTCGAAGGCCAATGGCAGGACCGCTGGTACGATACCGGGGAGAGCGGCGGCAAATTCGTGCGGGCGCAGTCGCAGTGGCGCGACTGGGTGACCCGCCACGGCTTCCCGGCCGAAGGGCGAAAACGTGGCTTCAAGGCCGAGCCCGGCCGCTATCACCTCTATGTCTCGCTCGCCTGCCCGTGGGCGCATCGGACGCTGATCTTTCGCGTGCTCAAAAAACTCGAGGACGTGATTTCCGTCTCGGTCGTCCATCATTTCATGGGCGCCGACGGCTGGACGTTCCTGGCCGAGGACGGCGCGACCGGCGACACGCTCTACGGCCTCGATTTCCTGCACCAGATCTACACCAGGGCCGATCCCGGCTATTCGGGCCGGGTCACCGTTCCCGTGCTGTGGGACAAACGCGAGCAGACCATCGTTTCCAACGAATCCTCCGAGATTATCCGCATGCTCAATTCGGCCTTCGACGAATGGGGCGATGCCAAGCTCGATTTCTATCCGCAACCGCTGCGCGGCGAGATCGATGCGGTCAATGCGCTGGTCTATCCCGCGGTCAACAACGGCGTTTATCGTGCCGGCTTCGCCACCACGCAGCCAGCCTACGAGGAGGCGTTCGGCGAATTGTTCTCGACGCTCGACATGCTGGAGGACCGTCTGTCAAGGCAGCGCTATCTCGTCGGCGGCCGCATCACCGAGGCGGATTGGCGGCTGTTCACGACACTGGTCCGCTTCGACCCGGTCTATGTCGGCCATTTCAAGTGCAATCTGCGCCGCATCGCCGACTATCCGAACCTGTCGAATTATCTGCGCGACCTCCACCAGGTGCCAGGCGTCGCCGGCACGGTGAATTTGCACCACATCAAGTCGCACTATTACGGCAGCCACGAGACCATCAACCCGACACGCATCGTGCCGGTCGGGCCTGAGCTCGACTATGGCGCGCTGCACGACCGCGACAGGTTCAGGAAGGCGGCGTGAGACCGGCGCCCTAGCGGAAGGTTTCTGAGTCCATCTTTGCCCTTCTGACGAGATCAGCTTTCAATGTGGTATTTCCAAATCGATTGGAGTAGCCGAGCGACGTTGCCAGGAACGCCACGATGCCGCCGATCATGACGATCTGGACCGACATCTGGAGCGGGATTGCGCGAAACGATCCCGACAGCAGAAGCACGGCCATTCCCAAACCCATTTCTATCAGGCTTGAGAAGCCGACCATTTTCCAGAATTCAGTGCGAGTAAAAAGCCGAGCATGTCGCTTTATAAAAACAAAATATGTCACGAATGCCGCAAAAAGTTGTATTGCGAACTGGATGCCTCTTCCACTTTTTTCCAACCTTGATGGATCTATCCCAAGGACCATTGTCGAAATTAAGGCTGTAGCAAGAATTGTTGTCACAGTAATTACCGTGTAAAGTGAGATATATAGTACGATTCTAAACCTGTCGTTTTGGCTATGTTTCATTTTTCTCTTATCGCCTAATATATATAGTTCTCTCGGAGAACAATGGATGTTGCCGGCCTAAACCGAAGCAGCCAAAGCTGTTGGAGAGATGATCTACCAGTAAGGCGATGCCGAATTCCCCTCAAAAACTTCGGCAATCCGCCGCAGCGTCGCCGGTGTCGTGCCTTCCGGCAAGCGGTCGAGCGGAAAGAAGCCGGCTTCGGCGATCTCGCGGTCGGGCAGCTTGGGTGCTGGCTGGTCGAACTCCTCGACCAGATAGAGACCGACATGATCGCGGCGGCTGGCGCGGCGGTTGAAATGCAGGGACTTCAGCACCGGCGGTCCGGTCAGCGCGATGTTGCCTTCCTCGAAGACTTCGCGCGTCAGCGCTTCGATCATCGTCTCGCCCAACTCGACGCCACCGCCGGGCAGGTGCCAGCCAGGGACATAGGTGTGGCGGATGAGGAAGATGGAATTGGAGGGGCGGTCGTGGATCAAGCCGCGCACGCCGAGCGTCATCGGCCGCCGCAGTACGAAGTACAGGTGAAACAGCCTTGCCCTGAAGCCTGGCCAGCCGGTCTGGCGCAGGGCTTGCTCCGGATCCGGCGTCATCGTCCGCGAAACCGTGAGTGGAAAGCCGCGCGCGCCTCGCCTATGAAGAAAAGATGTTCAGGCTCGCGCATATTTCCGATGTCCATCTGGGGCCGCTTCCCGATGTAACCTATCGCGATCTCGCCTCCAAGCGCGTGGTCGGTTACGTCAATTGGCAGCGTAACCGCCGCCGCCACATGCACGACGCCGTCATCGACACGATCGTCGCCGACATGAAGGCCAGCGGGCCGGACCATCTCGCCATCACCGGTGACCTGGTCAATCTGGCGCTCGACGGAGAGATCGAGATGGCCAAGCACTGGCTGGAGACGCTGGGCTCGCCGAATGACGTGTCGGTCGTGCCAGGAAATCATGATGCCTATGTGCCGGGCGCCTTCGACAAGACCTGCCGGTCCTGGGCAGCATGGATGACCGGCGACGGCGTCAATACGCCGGTCGACCGCAACACCTTTCCCTATCTGCGCGTGCGCGGCGATGCTGCGCTGATCGGCGTCTCCACGGCGCGCGCCACGGCTCCGTTCATGGCCAACGGCTTCTTTCTGGAAGGCCAGGCGGAAAGGCTGCGCGACATGCTCGACGCCACAGGCAAGCGCGGCCTGTTCCGGGTGATCATGATCCACCACCCGCCGGTGCGCGGCGCCGTTTCGCAGAACAAGCGGCTGTTTGGCATCTCGCGCTTCCACAAGGTTCTTCACCGGCACGGCGCCGAGCTTGTGCTGCACGGCCATTCGCATGTGCCGTCGCTCTTCTTCATCGGCGCCCGCAAGGCCAAAATCCCGGTGGTCGGGGTCGCCGCCGCCGGGCAGGCCCCCGGCAGTTCGCATGCGCCGGCGCAATACAATCTGCTCGACATCGACGGTGAAAAGGACAATTGGCGGATCAAGCTGACGCGCCGCGGCCTGACCGGGCCGGCATTGCCGCCCAGCGACCTGCAGACAATGGAGCTTGGCGTCGAGGCCGAGGCGTCGATGGCTAGAGTAATTCCAGGAAAAGTGTGAAACGGTTTTCCGTCCGGAATTGCGTCAAAACAAAGAGATAGAGCCGTTCAGCGTTTCCGTGAAACGCTGAATGGCTCTAGAAGCTGATTTTCATTGCGACGATGCGGTCCCAGAACAGCACGAGCGAAATCGCCAGGCCGACCAGGGCGCCGGCGGCGATCAGGCCCAGGCCCGAGAAGAAGGCCGACCAGCCGTTGCTGCGCGCAGGGACATGCAGCGGCGGCTCGGCCTCCGCCACCAGGGCGCGTTTCAGGCCGGCGACGGCCTGCTCGATGCCGCCTTCCATCATCCTCTGGCGTTCGACGACGCGCTCGGCGACATAGCGCGTCACCTGATCGGCAACGACCTTCATCTCGGTCGACTCGGCGAGCACGACGCGGCCGATGCGCGTGTCCTTGAGAAAGCGGTAGGTGCGGCGGTCGCGTCCCATGGCGACATGGCTGACGGCGTCGATCCACAGCCTTGGCTGCAGGCCGGACGAGACGGCGAAGTCGAAACTGTCCATGTCGGTGGGTACGTCGCCGAACACCGGCGCGAGTTCGGCGGCAAGCAGATCGAGCCGCATACGATGCGCCTCGCGCATGTCGACGACGACATCGTCGCGGTCGGCGAAGGCGTTCTTGACGTCGCGAATGGCATCGGACAGTTTTCGCGACTGATCGATCTGGGTGATGTTCTCGCCTGCGTCCTTCATCGGCGTAGCCTCGCGGGTTTGGTTAACACCGAATTAACACAGCCGCCAGCAAAATGCACTTGCGAGATCGATGGGTGGGCAAGGGTTCGCTGGAGCAGCACCAGCGCCGCCGCCGTGCCTGTGCGAAGACCGATCAGCTCGCCGCAGCGGCGAATCCCGGACGAAGCCGCCTGCCGCGGCGCCTCATATTGCGACGGACGGCTTCGACGATCAGGCCGGGCGCTTCCTCGACCAGCATATGGCCGGCTTCCAGCACGTGGTGCAGATGAAAACGCTTCGGCAGGCCGTCCGCTTGGCTGACAGGCAGCACCGCGTCGTCCGTCCCCCAAACCACCATCACCGGCATGTTCAGCGTTTCAAGCCGTTCGCTCGGGATGACACCTTGCCGATCATCCCTGGTCATTGCGGCTGCGAGCTCGACAAGTGTCCCCAACTGGCCGGGACGCTGGCGCATCTCGTTGAGGAGATCGACCCGGTGCTGCGGGGGCTGGCTTTGCGGTCCCGACATGGCGGCAAGGCAGGCGCGGATTTCGTCGGTGCCGGCAGCGGCGGCGTAGCGGCGCAGCAGCGGGCCATTGATCTCAGGACCAAGACCGCCCGGTGCCAGCAGCGTCAGCGAGGCCATTCTTTCGGGCTCGCTCAATGCCATCAGGGCGGCCACGGCGCCGCCCATCGAATGGCCGACGAGATGGGCCCGCTTTATCCCGCGTGCGGAAAGGTCCGCAAGGACGGCACTGGCTGCGATCCTGGCCGGACCGCCGCCCGGAAAATCGAACGACAAGCCATGACCCGGCAGATCATAGGCCAAGGTCCGCGCGCCCGGAGCCAGAGGCGCGACCACATCGCGCCAGTCGTCGTGGCAGCCACCGAAGCCATGCAGGAAGACAATCGTCGTCGGGCCGGTGCCCCGTTCGGCAGCGTAAAGGGATCGGGTCATGCAAACTTAATGGGTTTGTGCCGGGATCAGTCCGGATGCCGGGGGGATCAGTCTTTGTGCCGCGATTGGTCTTTATGCCGCGATGGGTTTTGGGGCGGTTCAATCGTGTCTGAATTGCGCTTTGGCCGTGCGGATGGCCAGTAAAATTTTCGCGATCAGCTGACGTCGTTCGCGCGCCGGAAGACGTCAGCTGGCACCGCCAAGCCCGGCGGCGCGCAGGGCCTCTACCAGTCGGTTGGTCAGATCGGCGGGATATCTGCGCTCGACGAACGTTGCACGCGGATCGGCTGCGAATTTCGGGAATTTTGTGGTCAATTCCTGCAGCAGCCTGCTTGCCAGCTTTTCGCGGCCGGCAGCGTTGGCACCGATCAGCCGCGCCGCCAGATAATGCGATTTCATTTCCGTCGTTCGCAAGCCGTCGCTGGCAAGCGTCGCCTTGTTCATGTCGCCCATCATGAACTCTCCTGCGAACAGCCCGTAATCCCACCATGTCGGATGGGCGCTGGCGATATCCACCGCGTGAGCAAGGATCGGGGTGCCCTCGCTGTACCTGCCGGCGAAAACGAGCCCGTAGCCATAGGCGGCGGCCATTGCGAGATCGTAAGGATTGAGTTCGTAAGCCTTGCGCATCCAGCGGATCGATTCCTCGGAATTGCCGATGCGCGAATTGAGATAACCAAGGGCGCGGTGCGCATAGGGGCTGGTGGGGCCCATCTGGATGGCGCGATGGGCAAACATCATCGCCTTTTCCATCGTCGCGTCGGCGGGGTAGGGATAATGGTCGGTGACCGCCTCCAGATGCAAGGACGCGAGTTCCGAATAGACGAGCGACGACTTCGCCTCCCGGTTGGCAAGATCTTCGAGGCAGCGGTAGGCGGCTTCGTGCGTCTGCGCGTTCTGGTCGAGATAATATTTGCCGTTGAGCACCAGACACGCCGTCAGCCCGGTCTGGATGCCGCTCTGCTCGATGTAATTGTAGATCGTGCCCGAGGCGGGAAGAGCCGAGCTCAAAATGCCGGAGATTTGGTCCTCGATAGCGGTGTTTGCGCTGTCGCCGGCGGTCAGGTTGCGTGACAGCAGCACGCGGCCGGTCGCCACGCTCTGCAGCTCGAGCATAATGTCGCCGCTGCGCGGCCCGGGCAGGACATCGAACACGAAGCTGGCGGCGTCGGTAAGTGGATCGGGCGGGCTGTCGGCATCACGACCGATGAAGTTGATGGTATCGAAGCCGCTAAGGCCGGCGCGCAGTGATGCAGCGACACCGCGAGCCACGTCGCTGTCGGCCTTGATGGCAATGTAAACCTGGGGGAGGGTTTCAACCGGAGGCGCCGCTATGCTGCCGGTCGCCACCGCGGTCTCGACCGCCGTGTCGCCGCCGGTCAGCAACACCACGCTGCCCTGGCGAAGGATCAGCACACCCAGCATGAGGATGACCAGCGCGATCGCCAGCCAGAAGAACTGCAAATGGCGCTGCAGCGACGGTGCAGCGGGGCTGAGCGCTGGAACGCTCAGCAATGCAGCCGGATGTGCCCGGTTGCGGGCATCCTCCGAGGATCCGGGCGGGGCGCTCGTCGCCGCCTCCTCTGTCGCCGGCTGCGGCTTGCTCTCTGCCTCGGCCTCCGCCGGCAAGCGAATGGCATTGAGTTCGTAGGATGGAACATAGCCGCCGCGCGGAATGGCGATGCGGACCGGTTCGGCAACGCCCTCGTTGGCGAAGTACTGCTGCAGCAGCTCGCGCAGCCTGCCGGCCTGCACCCGCACCACCGCATCGGTCGACGGATCGAAATCGCCGTCCTTGCCGAAGACGTCCATCGCTATAGAGAAGCCCTTGAGCCTATCGGCTTCGCCTGCCTGCTCGCGCTCGACCAGGTAGCGGAGCAGCTTGCGCGCGCGCTCGGATCGTCCGAACGTTTCGCTGGCCAGCAATCGCTCCAACGTTTCGCGCACTGCGGGGGCGGCAGGCGTGGTATGCTGCAAGTGTCGATCCCTTCGAATTCGGCACAGGTTGAGGTACGATCATATAGCGCTGGCGCCGCCTTACAAGCATGTGCTTATGGTGCGATAGCGTACCCACCGGATAAATATCCGGTGGCTGATGGCGCGGGCCTGGCAGTTTCGGCTAGCCGCCCTTCCGGCCGACGATGCGGTTGGCGGCCGAAACCACGGCTTCGAGCGAGGCGGCGACGATATTGGTGTTGATGCCGGCGCCGAACAGCTTGCCGCCCGGATGTTCCATCTCGACATAGGAAATGGCCGAGGCATTCGAGCCGCGCTGCATGGAATGCTCGGAATAATCGAGCACCGACATCGGCACCCCGACGTGGCGCGACAGCGCATCGACGAAGCCGTCGATCGGGCCAGTACCGGTGCCGGATATGGTCACCTCCTTGCCCCCGTCGAGGATCACCGCTTCGACCACGCGCCGGCCCTTGACCTCGGTGTCGGGGTAGGTGTGGTGGTCGAGGAACTTCAGCCGCGCGCCGGGCTGGTCGACATAGGTGTCGAGAAAGCGCTCGTAGATGCGCTTGGCCGGCACCTCCTTGCCTTCGGCGTCGGTGATCGCCTGGATGGCCTGGCTGAACTCGATCTGCAGGTTGCGCGGCAGGTTGAGGCCGTAATCCGCATGCAGCACATAGGCGATACCGCCCTTGCCGGACTGCGAGTTGATGCGGATGATGGCTTCGTAGCTGCGGCCGACATCGGCCGGGTCGATCGGCAGATAGGGCACCTCCCAGTGCGGCGTGTTGGCCTTGCGCAGCGCCTTCATGCCCTTGTTGATGGCGTCCTGGTGCGAGCCGGAAAAGGCAGTGTAGACGAGCTCGCCAACATAGGGATGGCGCTCGGGGATCTTCAGCTGGTTGGAGTATTCGTAGACGTCCTTCATGCGGTTGATATCGGAGCAGTCGAGCCCGGGATCGACGCCTTGCGTGTACATGTTGAGCGCCAGCGTGACGATGTCGACATTGCCGGTGCGCTCGCCATTGCCGAACAGCGTGCCTTCGACGCGGTCGGCGCCCGCCATCAGGCCGAGTTCGGTGGTGGCGATGCCGGTGCCGCGGTCGTTGTGCGGATGCAGCGAGATCAACAGGTTCTCGCGGTTGTCGAGATTGCGGCACATCCATTCGATGCGGTCGGCATAGATGTTGGGCGTCGACATCTCGACCGTGGAGGGCAGGTTGATGATCAGCTTGTTTTCCGCCGTCGGCTGGACGATTTCGGTGACGGCGTTGCAGATCTCCAGCGCCACTTCGAGCTCGGTGCCGGTAAAACTCTCCGGCGAATATTCGAAACGATAGCCGCCGCCGGCCTTCGCCGCCATGTCGGTGATCATCTTGGCCGCATCGGTGGCGATCCGCTTGATGCCGGCGACGTCTTTCTCGAAGACGACGCGGCGCTGCAGCTCGCTCGTCGAATTGTAGAAATGGACGATCGGGTTGGTGGCACCCTTGAGCGCCTCGAAAGTGCGGGTGATCAGTTCCGGCCGGCACTGCACCAGCACCTGCAGCGAGACGTCGGCGGGCACGTTGCCTTGTTCTATGCACCAGCGGGCGAAATCGAAGTCGGTCTGCGAGGCCGACGGGAAGCCGATCTCGATCTCCTTGAAGCCCATGTCGAGGAGCAGGGCGAACATGCGCGCCTTGCGTTCCTGGCCCATCGGATCGATCAGCGCCTGGTTGCCGTCGCGCAGGTCGACCGAGCACCAGATCGGCGCCTTGTCGATCACTCTCGAAGGCCAGGTGCGATCGGCAAGGCCGACGGTCGGATAGGGCTGGTATTTGCGGGCGGCGTCCGGCATGCCCTTTACCGCAGGCTTGCTGATTTCCTCTACATTCAGGCGGATATCTTCTCGTGCGTTCATCGTCGTTTCTCCCGGCGGCTCGCGGATCCAGCTTCAGGCGGATTGGTGGCGAGCGGCGCCTTTACCAGAATTTCGTTCGCTTGATGTGACGTGCCAATTTGTGACTGGCCAAGGAGCGTGCGCGTGAGCGGCAATTCGACCGCCGGGCGCTCCTTCAGCGAACCCGGCGATCGCCGATAAGGCCGAGAAGCAGCAGGGTGGAGGCAAGCGCGCGAACGGTCTGGCCGGCAATGCCGGTCGGGCGGGACGCAAAAGAGGTGGCGCGCGGGCTCATGGCGGATTTCATACAGGAGCGGGCAAAGCGAGGCAAGTGGGAGCCTCGCCGTCGCAGAAGCTGCCGATCTCCCCCCGCAAGGGGGAGATTGGATGTCGCCTTGGTTTTCGCCAACATTCAAAGTTGAGGGTGGGGCAACTTTGTTCTTGCTTTGTGCCGGCAGCTATGCTACTAATCTGGCTATGGTGCTGATTGGCGCCGAGGACCCGCCGTCGAGGCGGGTTTTTTATTTCCGGCACCTCCCAGGAGGAAACATGACCGCACCCGATCCGATCCGCCGCTTTGTCGAAGCCACCAATGCCGGCGATAGCGAAGCCTTCCTGGACAGTTTCACGCCCGACGCCTTCCTGAGCGACTGGGGCCGGTCGTTCAAGGGCCGCGAGCAGATTGCGCGCTGGAACCAGTCGGACAATATCGGCGTGCAATCCAGGCTCCGCATCCTCGGCATCGCAGCGAAGGACGGCACCTGCCGCGTTCGCATCGCCGTCGAAGGCAACGGTTTCAACGGCGACGGCGATATGGTCTTCACGCTGGACGGCGAGCGTATATCGGGCCTGGTGATCAGCTGACGCACTGCCCGGCTGGTCTTTACTCCCGCAGGCTTCTCGCCACCAGCCGCGCCACGCTTGGGCCGACCAGAAGCACGATCAGGAAGCGTGCCGATTGCAGCGCCATGACGAAGGAGATGTCGACATGCTGCGCGGCGGCGGCGATGATGGCGACGCTGTCCATGCCGCCGGGGCTGGTCGCCAGATAGGCGGTCAGCGGATCGATGCCGAGCAGGCGGCTGATCAGGAAGGCGAGGCCGCCGCAAAAGACGATCAGGGCAATGATCGAGCCGACGATCTGCGGCAGCGCGCGGGCCGCGTGGCGCAAGATGGCCCTGGTGAAATTCAGGCCGATGCTCCAGCCGATCATCGTATAGCTCAAGGCGAGCAGCCAGGGCGGCAGCTGCATGGTCACGCCGAGCCCGAGATGGATCACGGTGCCGAAAATGAAGGTGCCGAGGAAGAACGGCGACGGCAGCCGGAAAAGCTTTCCGGCGAGGCCGCCGACCAGCGCCACGCCGAACGTCGCGGCCAAGCCTTGCGGGTCGACCGGCGGGAACCAGACGATGGCCGGCACCTCGATGCCTGAGGTGTCGACCCAAAGCTTGGCCACCAGGGCTGCCGTCATCGAGACGCAGATGACGCGCAGATAGAGCATGAAGGCGACGAGGCGCTGGTCGGCGCCGAAGGCACCGGCCATCAGCACCATGGCGGTGGCGGCGCCCGGCGACGAGCCCCAGACGGCGGTGGTGCCGGGCAGGATGCGCCAGCGGCTGATCAGCCAGCCAAGCAGGCTGGATGCCGCGACCGTCGCCATCACGACGCCGAGGAACAGCGGCCATTCCTTGTAGAAGACGGGAAAGATATCGGCCGAGATGGAACTGGCGACCAGGCAGCCGACGACCGCCTGGGCGGAGCCGAACAGAACCCGCGGCACGCGCACCGTGGCGCCGTTGGTGCCGGCAGCGATGGCCGCCAGCATCGGTCCGATCAAGAGCGCGGCGGGAAGGGCGGCGAGTTCCAGCGCGCCGGCAAACAGCACCGAGACCACCACCAGGACCGGCCACTGCCAGCCCTTGTGGATCCGCGCCACATGCTCGATGGCCGGCGGGTTCGGGGAAGAATCCATAGATCGGCTCTTAGACCGGTCGCGAAAAAATGCGAACCTTTTTGCGGGGGAAAAGGGCTTGGGTGGTAATGGCACCAGCCATCCGTAGCGATCCTTCGCGCCCCCCTCTGTCCTGCCGGACATCTCCCCCTCTAGTGGGGAGATTGGATGTCACGTCGGCCTTCGCCAATCTCCAAAAAGAGAGCTGTCGGCGAAGCTGCCAATCTCCCCACTTGAGGGGGAGATGGCCGGCAGGCCAGAGGGGGGGCGCTGTCCCGCCGGCCTCTCCTCTATTCCGCCTTCACCGCCGGCAACCCAAACCCACCAACCGGACGCGTCTCCACCTGGAACTCGAAGCCGGCGATGATCGGCCGTGCCTTGGCGATTGCCGCCTGGACTTCGGGCAGCTGCAGCGAAGCTTTATGGCTTTCGGCGTCGGTCCACACTTCGGTCACCCAGATCGCGTCGGCGTCGGCCGGGTCGGTGGCGATGATGTAGTTCAGGCAGCCGGGCATGGCGCCGGTGCTGGCGAGCAGGACCTCCATGACCGCGTCGCGCTGGCCGCGCGTCGCCCGCATCTTGCCGATCAGTCCGTACATTCGCTTTGCTCCGTTGAGATTACGCAACCAGGAGTATGCAGTTCGCCGTCTACGGCATCAACTGGCCGCCATTCACCTCGATCACCTGGCCGGTGATGTAGCCGCTCAACAGAGCGGAGGAGAGGAACAGATAGGCGCCAACGCAGTCCTCGGCGGTGCCGGCGCGGCCCTGCGGGATGGTGGCGATCATGCCTTTCATCTGGTCGTCGGTCGAGTAGCGCTCGTGGAAAGGTGTCGCGATCGTGCCGGGCGCCACCGCGTTGACGCGGATGTTGAAACCGATCAGCTCCTTGGCCATGCCGCGCGTGACGTTGGAGACGAAGGCCTTGGCGGAGCCGTAAAGGCCGGCGCCGCCACCGGCGCCGTTGCGCGCGGCGATCGAGGAGGTGTTGACGATGAAGCCGCCCTGCCGCTTCAGCCATGGGATCGCCTTGCGCGAAGCTGTCAGCACGGAACGCGCGTTGAGGTCCATCACCGCGTCGTAATGCGCCTCGGTCTGCTCGGCATAGGGCACGCGGCCGAGCATGCCGCCGGCATTGTTGACGAGGCCGTCGAGCCGGCCGAAATGTTGCGCACTGTCCTCGACGACGCGCTCGACATCGGCGGGGATCGAGAAATCGCCCTGGGTCAGGAACACGTCGCCGCCACCGTTGCGAATGGTCGCCGCCAGGTTTTCGGCAGCCACCCGGCTCGAATTGTAGTGCAGTGCGACGCGACATTTCTGCGCGGCGTAGGCAAGTGCAAGCGCCGCGCCGATGCCGGTCGACGCGCCGGTGACCAGCACCGCCTTTCCGGCAAGGTCGGGGATGACCAGAGAGGGGCTGACAAGGGTGGTGGTGGCTGGCACGTCTATTCCTCCGGGGGACTCGGCCTGCTCTTCGTAGGCCCTCGCAGTCCTCGCGTTCAAGTCCGTAAAAGCCTATGGCCTGAGATAGGCGTAGCCCTGGCGCTGCAATTCGGCGAGCTTGACGACACCGCCTCTGTCGGCGGCATGGAAGCCGTCGAGCAGGTCGGCCAGGCCGATATCCATGCCGTGCATGGTGTTGGCGCAAGCGTGCGGGCTGAGCCCATCCTGGACAAGGCCGGCGAAACGCCCGGAAATGGCGGCGGATATGCCCTTCGACTTGAAGGCGGCAAGTGCTGGGCCGTGCACGACAAGCGCGATGTCGACCTTGCCGTCGGTGCCTTCGAAGTGGTTCTTGATGTTGCCGAGCACGAAATTGACCTTGTCGAGATCGCTGAGGTGATAGGCGACCTTTTGCCTTTCCTCTTCGACGGCCTTGACTTCAATGGCTGCCGCCTTGGTGGGGCGCAGCCCGAAAAGCCCGGCGGCCCCGGCAAGACCGACGCGGAAAATATCGCGGCGTCGCATGGCTTCATCTCCCATTTAGCCGGCCCGCGCAAATTGCGTGGCCTCGGCCTCGATCCTAGCATAAATTGACGTCACGTCTTGTCGGGGCAATGGAGGGGTAGCATGACGTCGAGGACCATAACGGGGACCATTGTGGGCGCCGGGCTTGGGGCTGCCTTGCTTTCCGCCGTCGGCGGCGCTGCTTTCGCCGATGACACGCTCAAACTCACCGAGCTCAGCCCCGACGGCAAGGACGCCTGTTTCGGCCGCGTCTACGACGCCGCGCATCTCAAGTCGCATCCGCACCAGAAGGTGGCGCGCATCTTCTTCTATTACGGCCGCGATCCGGTCAGCCGGCCAAACGAGGAGCCAAGCACCGGCATCGATTCCTCCTACAATGGCTTCATGGCGACGACGGTACGCGGCGCCAAGGCGCCGGAATGGCTCGGCGGTTGGTGCAGCCATGAATCGGACGACGGCAAAACCGGTCCGATCCGTTGCGGCATGGACTGCGATCGCACCATGGCTTCGCTGAAGGTCGACGACAAGGGCCGGCTGATCGTCTCGGACGTGCAGCCCGATCTTTATCTCGATGCCGGATCGGAAGACGAGCTCGGCAAGGCGGAGTACGAACGGCAGGCGTTGGGCAAGGACGACAACGGCTTCAGGCTCGATCCGATGCCGGCCGCGACCTGCAAGGCGGAGTTCGCCCGCATCGACCCGATCGATCCGGCACTTGGCCCGCCATTGCGCGAGCGGCTGAAGCCGGACCAGGCCTTCTGCTACGGGCGTGACTATGATGCCGCGCATCTCGGCTCGCATCCCGATCAGCTGACCCAGACGATCCGGGTTTTCCGCGGACCGGTCGAGCTGGCATCCTTCGCCAAGGGCGGCGACCTCGCCAATTGGCCGAGCGGCGCAGACATCGCCGTTTCGGTTACCACGCGGCAGAAATCGGCCAAGGTCACGCAGGTCTATAACTGCCAGGGCGAGGGCGACCAGTGGCGCTGCGCGGCGAGCGCGAAGACGGGTGGTGCCTCCTGCGATATCGCGCAAAAGGAGATTTTCCTCCGCCGCGGCGCCAACGGCACGATGATGCTGGCCAACCCAAACAGCGGCCTGCCGATCGTCGATCTGTGCTCGAAGGCGGCGGAAGGCGACACCAGCTCCGACGACAAGGTCTACCGGCTGGAGCCGATGCCGCAGGCCGCCTGCGGGCCTTGATCATGTGACGAGGAGGTGGATGCCATGCGCAAGACAAGGGTGTTTTGGTCCGGCCGCTCGCAGGCGGTGCGCTTGCCAAAGGAGTACCGTTTCGACACCAAAGAGGTTTTCATCAGCCGCCACGGCCAGAGCGTCATTATCGAGCCTCTTGCGCAGGATTGGGCTTGGCTGGACAGAGTGATCGGTCCGCTTGATGACGATTTCGCGGAGGCGGCTCTGGAAAGTCCGTCGGATCAGATCCTCGAATCCATGGCGCGCAGCGGCTCGGAATGAGGGCTACAGCGATCCTTCGCGCCCCCCTCTGTCCTGCCGGACATCTCCCCCACTTGGGGGGAGATCGGCAGCTTCCTCGAGTTGTGTGCGTCAAGTTCTGCAAAAATGGCGTGGCAGTAGCTGTGACGTCGGCGTGTCCGCCGCGCAGCCCCCGTGTTTAGCG